>JBFYMQ010000031.1:0-18976 GCA_041304825.1 Thermoplasmatales archaeon | reverse complement strand
CGCATCAAGCTCGCTGTACCGTCGTCCCTTCATGAACTGGATCATCAGAACCTTCAGGCCATCCCCTGCTGCTCGTACGCCAAGCCCGATCGCAGCAGTGGTTTTGCCTTTTCCATTCCCGGTATACACATGAATTAAGCCTTTTTTGAGGGACATTTCGAGGTTCTTAAACCTCTATCTGTATTATATTTCTTTCTTTCACAAAAACATTGTTTCTCCAGGAATATTTCTAAGCCAAATAACAGAAACCTTTATGTGACATGATTTGATTCCCACCTCCATGAAACTTGAACTCAACGAACAACAGAAAATGATACGGAACATGGTTCGGGAATTTGCTGAAAAAGAAATCGCACCAGTTGCTGCTGAACTTGATAAAACCGGGGAGTATCCAACAAAGATCCTTGAGAAAATGGCGAAACTCGGATTACTTGGCATCATCATCCCACAACAATACGGTGGTGCTGGACTTGACACCATCAGTTACGTTACCGTTGTTGAGGAAATCTCACGTAAATGTGCCTCAACTGGGGTGATTACCTCAGTTCATAACTCACTGGCGGCCTGGCCTATCATGAAATACGGCACCGAGGAGCAAAAAAAGAAATACCTCCCGATTTTAGCAAAGGGCGAAAAGATTGGTGCGTTTGCTGGTACCGAACCAAACGCCGGCTCCGATCTTGGTGCGATGAAAACAACAGCGGTTCTGAAAGGTCATCATTATGAGATCAACGGAGATAAGACCTTTATCACCAGCGGCCCGAAGGCAGGTATCATCATCGTCTTTGCAGTCACTGATAAAAACGCGGGAGTCAAAGGCATCAGCGCGTTCATCGTTGAGAGTTCCTATAAAGGCTTCAAGGTCGGCAGCATCTTTGATAAACTAGGGATCAACGCATCGCAGACTTCAGAGCTCATCTTTGAAAACATGGAAGTACCCAAAGAAAACCTTCTCGGAAAAGAAGGAGACGGATTCAAAATAGCACTCAGCACGCTGGACGGCGGTCGTATCGGGATAGCGTCTCAAGCAGTCGGCATCGCACAAGCAGCACTTGACGAAAGCATCGCGTACTCAAAACAACGGGAGCAGTTCGGAAAACCAATTGCGAAATTCCAGGCGATCCAATGGATGATTGCAGATATCGCCACCCGAATAGAAGCGGCTCGCTTCCTGGTCTACAACGCAGCCTACGTCAAAGACAAAGGCGAGCGGTTCTCAAAGGAAGCAGCCATGGCAAAACTCTTTGCCTCAGAGACTGCAATGGACACCGTCATCAAAGCAGTACAGATCCATGGTGGATACGGATATACGAAGGAATACACCGTCGAACGGTTGTTCAGAGACGCAAAGATCACCGAGATCTACGAAGGCACCTCTGAAGTCCAACGCATGGTGATTTCCGCAAACATGCTTGCATGATCCGTTCATTTCAAATTCTTTATCGTATCATCTAAAGGGTGAGACACAATATGGGGGAGTTTGAGTACGAAAAAACCAATAAGGCCTGGAAATGGGATATCCCGAAAAAATACAACATCGGTGTCGATGTCATCGATAAACACGCTGCTTCGAAGAATAAAAACAAAGTAGCGCTCTACTGGGAAAACGCTGCTGGCGACACCGAACGTTACACCTTTTGGGATCTGAAGAACCTTACCGACAAGTTCGGCAACGTCCTCAGAAAACTTGGTTTTAAGAAAGGCGACCGGTTCCTCATCAGACTGCCTAACATCCCCGCGTTCCAGATAGCGTTCCTGGGTGGAGTCAAGATCGGCGCGGTTCCTATCCCTTCTAGCGTCATGTTTCGGGAACATGAGATCGAATACCGGATCAACGATTCCAACGCCAAAGCAGTCATCACCACCCCAAAATTCGCAAAAGAAGTCCATGCGATCAAAAACAACTGCAAGTCCCTGGAGCATATCATCATCGTCGGCGACGCACAAATCGGTGAGCTTTCCTTCGATGCCTTGATGAAGGAGGCATCACGTCATTTAGAACTTGAGCCGACCAAAAGCACGGATATTGCGTTTTTCTGCTACACCTCAGGCACCACCGGCAACCCCAAAGGAGCAGTACATCTGCATCGCTGGGTCCCTGGCAACGACCCCAGTGTCCTCTTCTGGCAAAATGGAATAGAAACAGACCTGGTCGCCCACACCGGAGACCTCAACTGGATCTACCCCCTTGGCAATGGGTTCCTTTATACCTGGCGATGGGGGATCTCCACCTTGGTCTACGACGGGAAATTCGACCCAGTGCACTGGTTCTTACTTCTTGAGAAATACCGGGTGACGAACCTCGCATCGGTTCCCACCGCCTATCGCATGTTCCTGACCATAAAAGACGCGGAAAAAACCTATGACCTCTCCGCACTACGTCATTGCATCTCAGCAGGAGAACCACTCAACCCCGAGGTCATCAAAGAATGGAAACGACGCTTCGGCATCGACGCGTACGACGGCATCGGCATGACCGAAGTCATGGTCTACGTCTCCAACATGAAAGACATGAAAATCAAACTCGGCTCCTGCGGCAAACCACAACCCGGGCACATCTGCGCACTCCTTGATGAGAACGGAACGCCAGTGCCACAAGGGGAGAACGGTGCACTTGCCGTGAAAAAAACAGACCCAGGACTGTTCCGGGAATATTGGAACAAACCAGAGAAAACAAAGGAAAGCTTCAGCGGAGACTGGTTCTTATCTGGTGACGTCCTCTACCAGGATGAGGAAGGCTACTATTGGTTCAGCGGACGCAACGATGATCTCATCAAAGCAAGCGGATATCGCATCTCACCTTTTGAAGTCGAATCAGCCATCATCTCTCACCCGGATGTCTTGGAATGTGCCGTGGTCGCAAGCCCAGATCCCATGCGTGGCACCATCATCAAAGCCTACGTCATCCTCCGGGACCGCACCAATGCATCAGACAAGATGATCAAAGAAATCCAGGAGCATACAAAAAAAGTCGCAGCCCCCTACAAATACCCTCGAGAAATCGAGTTTGTCACTGAACTGCCAAAAACACAGAGCGGCAAGATTAAAAGAAAAGATTTACGGGAACTGGAAAAACAAAAGAAGGGAGTGTTGAAATGAACATTATCGTCTGCGCAAAACAAGTCGTAGATGTCGCAGAAATAAAAATAGATGCATCGACAAAAAAACCAATCCTCGTCGGTATCCCTCAGAAGATTAGCGACATGGATAAAAACGCTTTAGAAGAGGCAATCAAGATCAAAGAAAAACACGGGGGAAAAATCACGGTCGTCACCATAGGCGCCTCTGATGCCAAGGAACGCATGAAAGAACTACTTGCAATGGGGGCAGACGAAGGAGTGTTAATCTCACCACCTGAACATGCAGACTATCATGTCATCGCGCATCTGCTTGCCGGGGCGATCACCAAGATAGGGGCGTACGACATCATCCTCTGCGGAGAGGCATCCATCGATATGTTCTCAAGTCAGATCGGACCACGGCTCGCTGGGTTGCTCAACATCCCGCAGATCACCTACGCCCAGACCATCACCGTGGAAAACAACAAAGTCCTTTCAGAAAGAAACCTTGGGGAAAAAGCAGTCAGCATGGAATCTTCGTTTCCCGTACTCCTCACGGTGACAAAGGAAAGCAACACACCACGGTTACCCAGCCTCATGGCAATTCTTTCCTCCTCCAGCAAACCGATCCATGAATGGCCAGCGACCGGAGTCACAGGGGAAGCATTGGTACCAAAGGTGAAAACCATAGACATCAAAGGGATCCCGATGCAACGAAAAAACATCATCTACCAAAACGACCTTGACGCATCGATCTCAAAGCTTGTTGATGAACTAGGGAAAGTCGGAGTGCTGAGGTGAACAAGAATGGTACTCGTCTACTCAGATGATAAAAAACTCACATTGGAATTACTCAGTAAAGCCCATGAGCTAGGAAAAGAGCTTCATAAAAAAGTCATCGCTGTTTCCATCGGACATGAAGACTATGCAAAAGAGTTCCTGGAACATGGTGCGGACATCGTTATAGTCGTAGAAACCTCCCAGCATCAGTTCAAGGCTGAGGAATACACAAGCATCCTTCAGACCATCATGAAAGACCATGGCAATGAACTCATCCTCATAGGGTCTAATAAAAACGGAAAAGAACTCGCAGGGCGTCTCGCTGCAAAACTTGATGCTGGTTGTGTCATGGACTGCATAAAAGTCTATATGGCTAACAAGAAACTCACCACAGAACGGATCGTGTACAGCGGTAATGCAATAGCCGTCGAAGAATTTAGCGCTGCTCCGCAGATCCTCACCATCCCACCAAAGGTCTATGACCCGTTACCAAAAAACGAGCAGCACAAAGGAGAGATTATCAAAAAGAAGATCGAACCAGAACATTTTGCCTCAAAGATCCTGAAAACCCAGGAGATGAAATCAGAAGGGATCAATGTGGAGGATGCGGAGATCATCGTCTCCTGCGGCCGAGGATTCAAAAAGAAAGAAGACATCAAACTCGTCAGCGACCTCGCAGACATCCTGAAAGGAAGAACCGTCGGATGTTCGCGTCCTATCGCAGCTGACCTCAAATGGCTCTCCGAGGACCATTGGATCGGTTTATCCGGCCATAAGGTCAAACCAAAGCTGTACATCGCCTGCGGGATCTCCGGACAGATTCAGCATATCGCAGGGATGCGGGATTCCGGTGTGATTGTCGCCATCAACAAAGACCCTGAAGCTCTCATCTTCAAATCCGCTGACTACGGCATTGTCGGTGACCTTTACGAAGTGCTGCCGAAACTTACCAGCGCCATTAAAGGCAAACAAGGATAAATCCCCGACCATTCACTCTCTAAAAAGAGAACTGACGCTTTCAATAGTCCTATAAAAAATGATGAGTATGAGCAGAACAGATGATGTAAAACTTCTCAACAAACTTCCTAAAGAAAAAATACCTGACTATATCTTCCTGCAGTTGCGCAACCTCTGGGCAGTCGACGGGTTATACTATTTAGGCATCGAAGAGCTCTACGGCACAGAGGTAGCAACCCGCATCGATGCCAAAGTCTGGGAAGTCATGGGGAAAATAGAGGCAAGGAAACTTAAGGAGTTCCTTGGCATCACCACCACCGATATCCCCTCCATGATGAAGGCATTACAGTACACCGCCTGGGCGTTGGACCTGGAAGACAAAGAAGTCGAAATACAAAAAGACCATGCACTGATCAGAAACGTCCGCTGCCGAGTTCAAAACACACGACGGAACAAAGGACTCAAGGAGTTTGGTTGCAAACCAGTCCGCTTCGGGTTCCTCAAAGCCTTTGCAAAAGAATTCAACCCCGACATCGTGGTGACCTGCACCCTCTGTCCACCAGACAAACACCCGGATGATCTCTGGTGCCAATGGGAGTTTTCCTATAAGGAGAAATAACCTATGAAAACATCAAAAGAATATAAAGAAAGCCTTCGAAAGATGCGACCGAATATCTACAAATTCGGAGAACTCATCAAAGATGTCACAACACATCCTGCGACCAAACGCTCTATCGCGGGTCATGCGCAGATCTTTGACGCATCACAGAAAGCAGAATACAAAGAGATCCTTACGACGAAATCACATCTGACTGGTGAGCCTATCTCACGATATCTCTCTCTTATTTTAGGACCGGACGACATGATAGCCAATGTCCGCATGAAACGGCTGATGTTCAACCTCACCGGCACCTGCACCGGTGGTCGCTGTGCTGGTTTTAACGCGATTAACGCAATGTGGGCAACAACCTTTGACATGGATAAAGAGATAGGCACGACATACCATAAAAGACTACAAAGCTGGTTACAGGATGCACAGAAACGAGATATTACTCTTTCGGGCGCACTGACCGATGCAAAAGGAGATCGGTCGAAATCACCATCACAGCAATGCGACCCTGACCTTAGCCTCCATGTTGTTGAAAAAAGAAACGACGGCATCATTGTCCGTGGTGCGAAGGTCATGATCTGTGGTGTGGCGGCGGCAAACGAAATCTTCGTCATGCCTGGAACAAGCTACAAAGAAGAAGATAAAGAGTACGCGATTTCCTTTGTCATTCCTCGAGATTGTGAGAATCTTACTATTATTGAAACAAGACGACCCAGTGATACCAGGGAACAAGAAGAAGGATTTGATGCTCCGGTAGACAGCGGAGGAATCACCCAGTCCTATCTGCTGTTTGAGGATGTGTTTATACCAAACGAGCGAGTCTTCATGTGCGGAGAGTACGCGTACTGCATGAAAGCAGTCATGAACTTCATCGCACCGTACCGGGCTGCCATCGGCGGATGCGTCGCAGGACAAGGAGATGTCATGGTCGGAGCCGCAGCGCTCATGGCACGAGCAAACGGACTATCAGAAAAAGTATTCCGAGACAAACTCACCCAGATGACCATCAACAATGAAACAACATTTGGGATGGGAGTCGCCGCTGGAGTCCTAGGGACCAAGCACCCCTCGGGGGTCTGGATCCCGAACACGTTGCTCTCCAATGTCAATAAAGTCCATGTCGCAACACTGCCCTATGAAACCAAACGGATCGCCCAGGAGATTGCTGGTGGTATTGCAGAAACCGGTTGTCTACCATCCTGCAAAGACCTCAATGACCCTCGCTATGGGAAGCTCCTGCAAAAATACCTTCAGGCGAACTGCTCCGGGGAGACACGCGCAAAGATCGCTCGTTTGATCGAATGGTTGACGATCGGCAGTGGTGTCCCTGGCTGTATGCATGGCGGTGGTTCTCCTGATGGCGCGAAACTGGTGATTAATGCGTCAACCGACATCGCCCATGACATTGAACTGGCAAAACGACTAGCAAACATTACCGAAGACATCAAAGTCGAAACGAAGAAAAAATAACACAACCATCGAACGAAACCACTCAAGCACAAAGAAAGACTCCTCCTTTCTTTTTATTACGATATTTTGAACATAAACCAATAAAGCATATAAAAAAAAAGGATCTCTAAACAAAATTTCAAAGGATACTTTTTTAAAGGAGAGCATCATGTTACATTATCATTGAAGAGGGATATTTATGAAGAAACTCAATATCATCATATTAGTAGCAACACTCCTCATCACCACAAGTACACTGGGAGCTTCATCAAGAAATCCAAATCGTATATTGACTGATTTTGACCCCTTAGTGGATGTCTCAATCACCGTAGAAATACAAACGATTCGCTATCTTGCGATCGACGACCTGCAGACGTTTCCAAAGAACAAAGGAAACAACACCCCGAATCTCTATATAATAGTCCTCATCAACGGAGAGGAATTCATCAGTCCGGTCTGGAACAACACCAAATATATCCACACACCAGGCTGGAATGCGACCCTAAATGTCCCTGATGAGGTCGAAAACGTCACGATCTCTATGGCCTTATGGAGCGATGAATCTGAAGACATTCCCTATGATCTGAGCCCAGATCTTGATAAAAACGATATCACGCTCCAATACAGCATCAAGACCGGACAATGGACCGGTGATGACGTTCGAGGTGACGCGAGTGGTTATGGTCGACTCAACGGGTGCGACGATGGTACCATCTACGAAAACGACCGTGACTGTGAACTTTGGTTTGATATTACGCAGAACGATTACGATGGCGACCATATCCCCTATTGGATTGAGGTCAACACCCTCGGGACCGACCCCGAAATCGATGATACCACCAGTGACCCGGATAACGACAACATCCCGACGTACTGGGAATACCGCTGGGGCTATGATCCACTCACCTGGAATGATTTCGAAGACATTGACCCGGACAACGACAGCATCAACAACTACGAAGAATACCTAACCTCCGAATGGTTCTCTGACCCGTACCGAAAGGATATCTACGTCGAGATGGACATCATGGGCGACGGACCAAATGGTGAAAAAACCTATTTCCCTGAAAACTCCAAAGAACTCATCATGACCGCTATGGATAAACAAAACATCGTCTATCATCTAGACATGGGGGAGATGGGAGGCTATGAAGTCATCCCCTTTGCTGATGATCTTAGTCGAAATGACCTTGTAGGATTCTATAACACCTATTTCCTTCACGGGAACCAAAACAACTGGCGACGCGGCGTGTTCCACTATGGATTGGTCGTCTGGGACGCACGAATCACGGGATATACTTTCCTTCCCAACGCCTATCAGATCACCAGTTCCCATCTGGAAGAAAAAACAAAAAAACTATTCTTGAAGGAGGATATCATCTATGCTAGTTGCTACCTCCATGAACTTGGTCACACCCTCGATTTCTTCCCGATCCCAGGACATAGCCGATTGAGTGCTTACCCCTGGCAGATCGGATGGTGGTGGGCGCATTCCTACCGCAGCTGCATGAACTATGGATGGACCTACCTCATCGTGGATTACTCTGATGGCTCCCGACGGACTCCAGATTTAAATGACTGGAAGAGAATGGACTACTCCGCTTTTGAAAACGACTGGGGCTAAAAAATACAAAGATCCATCAGCATTCTTTGCCTTGGTTTAGCCACCTGGTTGGTCAAACTACTTGTTTTTTTTATTTTCATCTCGATGTATGCGCATGCACAAAAAACCCTTGAACCTCTTCATAGATGAATCTTTGATTCGAAACGCAAGAGACCGCGGCTTGATACTCAGCAGGTTTCTGGAACGCTCATTACAGGATTATTTGCACTATGAGACTACCGATAGCATACACCATCTGAAAAAACAGAAGGAGTTAGTGGGCCTGTCCGAATTTGAATCGGAGTCTCTAGCTCCCAAAGCCCTGTTATATGGAGAAAAACAAGTATTATCAATCACTGAAGATACATACAAACAATACCTAGATGTTATTGAAATAAATGGCATTTGTAATGAATGGAAATACAGCATTGATAGATGTATTTTACAGCCATATTTTCGACAACTCAACTGGAAGATATCATTTTCTAAAACATTAGACTATCTAAAAACACTCAAGAATAAACACACACTTTCATATTACCGTAAGCATGTTTATCAGATAAGAAAATTCCTTGAATACAATGGAGTCGTGTGGGCATCTAAGTTAAATCCACCACCAGAACCACAATACATTCCTAAGCGTATATCATCAGATGCTATCCAAGATACGATATCCAATTATCATGATAATGAGTATTATCTACAGGTTAAAGCAATCATTTTACTGGGAACTACATCTGGGATGCGTGCAGAAGAATTGTATCAACTGACACTGGATGATATTAATCTGGATACGAGGAGTGTGATGATAAATCACAATCCTAACAATGGTCAATCCACTAAGACAAAACGCAGTAGGATATCGTTTTTCACTGATGAAGCGAGACATGCATTAACTGAATACATTGAATTCTATCAGAATAATAATGGTTTAAAATGCTTATTCAGTCAGACACATGTTGAAAGGTTATTCAGAAATGGTAAGGCATCAATCCAAGTTAAGGATTTAAGGAAATACTTCTCACAAATATGGGACCGAAACGGTGGTGCAACATCCATTAAGAAAATCCTAATGGGTCATTCCTTAAAAGGTGATGTTGACCTGATGCACTATAATGCCCAATCACCAGAGGATTTAAAGAAGATTTACGACAAGGTTATGGGGCATGCCCGTAGTGGTATATAGGTATATTAGGGCTATTGATAGGGCATTGTAGTGTGTTGTAAATACCTATACCTGTTGATACCTTACCTGGCACTAGGGCAGGTAGCATCAGTATACAGTAAGGAGTAGCAGTATACCAGTATGACTGTAGAATATGCTAGTAAATACCCAACAGATATGATACTTTACCTCCTGGAACTGATATTTATTTAATATACCCATATAAAATGCCTCTAGGATGCATGACGATTGATTTCTGGGCACGTAGACGCATTATCTCCCCTTTTAGCCGATATTTACACATGGAAAGGTGGTCAACAGGAGTGGAAGTAAAAATATACTCATTCTGGGGCTTCTAAATCAATTGTGCCAATTTGGCACCTAATCTATACTTAGATGAATAGTTGCTCTCCAAATTGGACAGGGTTCTAACCTCGGTCCGATTCGGACAGCGCTACATCGACTAAATGATTGGGCGGAATCCGTCTGAGGTGCCACCTATTGGTATTAGCATCTTTATATAGGAGAACATTCATTTAAAATACTGTATAGGGGCAGGAAAGTATGGATAAGAAACCCTTGATAGTGGTAAGTCTCTGTGCTGTGGTTCTTCTTGTGATGGGTTCTTTGAGTAATGTGGTGGGATATCAATCAGTGAAATCAACTGTGAATGATTCACCTTTGTTCCAGACAAGGACACTGAGAGCAACGAATCAACAACAAAATCTCCTGACTTCTCAATATATCGGAATGGGCAGAGGAAATCCATTACAATTCCCATTGAGAGATAGTAGAATTGAACAACTGAAGAAAGTTATAGACATTATCAGTAAAATGGATGATAAAACATTTCATAGATTCTCGTTAAAAATGAGGAATTTATTATCTCAACAAGAGAAAACAAAGAATATTGATGTGAATGAAATAGAGCAGGCTCTTTATGAATTAAGAGAAAATTCAGAGGTATTTCAATCACAAACAAATTTTAACAGCAGGATACAAACACTTTTTGACCCTCCGACTGTTTGCTGGATTCCAGGATGTATTCTCAGTGGTCTTCTCATCTTACTGATGCTTATTTTTATTATGGTGTTCATTCCTACTGAAATGGTACAATGTTGGCTTCCTTCAATAGACATATGTCCTTAATTTGTTTAAAAAGGTAAAATCAACATGAAAACGAAATGGTTGTCAATAGGAATCAGCATCCTTGCAGTAATTCTCCTTACGCTTACCTCTATATCGAATGTGGTCGGGTATCAATCTGTCCAGACCTCACAACAGAATCTCATCAAAGAGAGAATCAATCAGAGGGAGTTGTTATTCCAGACCATTGTTGATATTGCCAATAATAAGGAGATTCAACGCATCATCCTCAAATCCCAGATGAGCAAAGGGATATTCCCAACCTCAGAGTTTCCTGTAATAACCAAGACCCATATCAGACATATGTATTTGCTTGGTCTGATTCTGTCAAAGGTTATCAGTAAATCAAGGATTCAGTCAATGATTGGGAAGTATCAATTTAGTAATCAGGACATACAGAAGAAGATATCATCTATTATTGAAAAGGATAGGACACTTAATACAGAGATTACCCAATTAAAAGATACTGATTGTGATTGTGAAATGGACATTACTGCCATTTGGCATTTTCCTATTCTTTGTACGATACTTTTAGGATTTATAATATTAGGAATATTTATTGCGATAGTAGGCTGGGGGTCAACGTTTCCAGATTTACAAAATCTACAATTTCCAATAATATGGTTTATTGGAGTAGGTATTTATACATCCTGTACTACTATAGCAATACTATTACAATGCTACTATTATTAACTTAAAAATTCATCTTACTAAACAATGGGAGAATAAATCATATGAAAAGGAAATGGTTGGCGATAGGAATTATTCTCTTGTTCGTTGGTGTGACCATAGCACCAACTATCAACTTCCAGATTGTCAAAGCATCCACTGATGATGACCTTGTAGAAGTCACTACACAAGCCTGTGGAATCCAGGGATATGGGGATACCACAGTAAAACTCACCAGGGAACAATACCGAGACCTAGAACAGTATCTGGTGGAGTTCAGAGCACGGTTGAATCAAACAACCACAAGGGCGGAAGCAGTCCCTCTCTTCAAGGATGCTGCACGGGAGTTGGATAAGTACGGGTTGTTGCCAAGAGGGATGAATGTTGAGAATGCAAAGAGCTTTCTTTCTATGATAAACAAGGAATATGGCAAGTTTGAAAAAATGAATACCTTCTCTAAATTCCCAAAAACAAGTTCTGGTATTAATAATATTTTTTGTTTCATAGTATTACATATTTCTCAAGGATGGATTTCTGAATGGGGTCTTTTAGAAGTCTCATGGATGTCTCTAATAGCATTATGGGCTTTTTTGTCTATATTTGTAAGTTATAATCCAGGTAATCTTCCAGGGGTAACATTTTTAATGTCATTGCTTGATAGGATGATAAGTTCACCATTTGCTTTGTCGTTGGTTAATCTTTCATGGATTTATAATGCATATAGTCCTTTGAAATTTTGGATGATATTAATTGGATATATTGATGAGTTTTGGAGCATTGGTTTATTAGGTTACAGGCATTCAAACTCAGGAGCTGATGAGGTAATAGGCTTTAAAGGTCTGAGAATTAGCCTACCAAATGAAAAATACTATTTTGGTCATGCTCTGGCATTACACTCTTGACATTCTCATTTGAAAATCATCTGAAATTGTCTGAAATGATGTCTGAATCTATCTGAATGCTGAATCAGATGTATAATTCTTATAACGGAGATGTTTACACATATATCTTAGTTATTAAATGGATATTTACTCTATTTTCATAACGGATACCGTGATATAACGTTATAATAATGAAGATAATTCATCTTTTATCTATATATAATACGGAAAACAGATATCCAACAGATAGGGGAAAATGCTCTGTTCAACTTTTTAGGGATTCATAAGGAGAAAGTGTTAATTTGTCATTTTGACAGAATTAATTTAAATATCATTGGTGAAAGATAATAGATTATTACAATATAAAAAATGTAGGTAAGACAAAATGTCAAAATCAAACAATATGGAGAATAAGACGTTGAACAAATCATTAAACGCAAATATCGAGGATAATGGAGACGAGATGGACGCTCAAAATATTATGAGAGCGATAGATAAACAAAAACAAATTAAATCCGAGAGCAAAAATATAAGTGGTAAAATGACACCAGATAGTAAGGTCAAGGTTGAAAAACCTGTGACTAAAATAGTAATAGACGGGTGCGTATATGAACAAATATACAACCCAGAGACCAAAGAAGCTGGATTTGCGTTTTATGACGCAACAGAAAAACAATGTAAGATAGTTCCTTACGTTGATGACCGAGATATCAGATTTGTTCCGATAGTGGACGATTTTGTAGATAAGAAAGTTGTGTATCTTCCAACAGGGATTCAACAATATGAATCCGAAGCAAAATTACTTGACGAGATACAGACTTTTATCCACAAATATCTAGATATTTCTGAAGCAGATGAAAAAATATGCACTTGGATGGTAGTAACATTTTGTTTATTTGACAAGTTAAACATTATGATACCATATCTCAGGGCACTTGGTGATACTGGTTGTGGCAAATCACGACTCCTTGATGTAGTAGGAGGGATATGTTATCGGCCGATGCCAGTAGGTGGTTCTATGACACCTGCAATCCTCTTTAGAGTTGCAGAGAAATGGAAAGGAACAATGATAATCGATGAAGCAGACTGGAAGAACACTGATGAATATTCTGAGGTTATCAAAATAATCAATCTCAATCAACCGAACAGACCAATATTACGATGCAAAGGAGATAACTACGACAAAATAGAAGCATTTGATTCTTGGTGTCCTCGTATATTAGCAACGAGGAGGAATTTCAGCGATGTTGCAACCGAATCACGGATGCTTACAATTCAGATGAAAGAATCCATGAGGACTGATATACCTATCGCA
Organism: Thermoplasmatales archaeon; assembly: GCA_041304825.1. Classification (GTDB taxonomy): domain Archaea; phylum Thermoplasmatota; class E2; order DHVEG-1; family DHVEG-1; genus SM1-50. Next base: position 5,342 of record JBFYMQ010000031.1, on the reverse strand, counting down.
TTAGATGATGAATTCTACAATAAACAGACAGAACTACGGAATAAACTTTTACTCTATCGGTTGATGAATTGGAATCGAGTCAATTCGAGTATAAAACCGAATGTTGACTTCACTGGCATTGAACCACGTTCACAACAGATTATGTATCCGATTGCGATTGTTTTTAATCATAATCAGGACATACTCAATGAACTTGTTAAGATGGCAAGAAGCAGACAAAGCGAACTCATTAAGGATAGGTCATCAACAGATGATGGTATCATAGCCAATGCGTATCTGGAATTATTAGACAATGGTTATACAAATATTACTTCCACTGATATCGTGAATTTGCTTGGTAATAAAGGACAAGATATGAGTCCACAGTCTATTGGTCATTGTATGAAAAGTTTAGGGTTCACTACTACCGTGAAGAACGTTGGTGGTGAAACAAAAAGATGCTACAATTCAGACCAAAAATTAATAGAACGATTACGCAACAGATATTCACTTAAATCTCCACGAGTGCAAGTTGAGCAGCAGGAAAAATTACAAAGATTACAGAAATTACAACCTAACGGATGGAGGCGAGTGATACAAAAAATAAAAAGAGAAGTAGGGATAGAATAAATCAGAGTTAATATCCTAGAAATCTGATATATTGGTATCTAGGATATATATTCCTACTATAGAGGGTATATACCTGTAAGACTGTAATCATTGTAATCTTTGTAATCTTGCAGATATGTATCTCTTTATTCTTTAATCATAGGATTTTTAATTCCGTTACCAATCATCTGAGCAACTAAGTTGGTGGATATGAGTAAAATAATTTTAAGGCTCCTCTATGTCTATATAAAACAACTCTTCTTGAGAAAACTAATAAACTTGGAATGTATGAAATGTGTATGGTGTAATTATGAAAGTCAGGAAGACCAATGATGCTGAATGGATTAGAACAAATGTAAGGATTAGCAAATATGTGTTCAATAAAGCAGTAGATTATAATGTGAGTCTTAGTCAATTTCTCGAAGTAAAACTAAGGGAATACTTCTATATGATAGACCAAAATTCTATTCCAACTGCAATACATCCTCAGATTAATTCATGCACACAGGATACTCAGCTACCTATAAAACATACAACGAGAAAATCATCTAATGTAGAGGGAGGAGTGGGCCTGTCCGAATTTGAATCGGAGTCTCTAGCTCCCAAAGCTAAAAGGATGGACCAAGCTACCCTACAGGCCCCGGCATACACGGTGTAACATCATAATGTATTTAATAATATTTACTGGCTTTCCCAAATGCACATAACAAGTGCCTGAGCCACATTTTACAGATATTTACCTAGGGCATTAAAGCCCTCCGATGGTCTGAAGAATGCTTTCTTTTTCTACTTTTCAGAAAACCCTAGGGGATTCTTAATACCCCATTAGCTGTCGTAGTATCGGGAATGCATAGGGGAATCGCTGGAAGAATCGCTGTAAGAGCTGCAGAAGAGTCATGTGATATGAAAACGGTATAATGATTGGCAATGGGTCTGACCAAACACTTTCTTCTCCATGAATATCTTTTGCTTTTACTTTGATGCCATAAGAACCTTTAACAGTCCACTTATGAGTCGTATTTATATTGACACTAGAATTGTAGGGTCCGAGCCATCCGCTGTTGTTACTATCACCCCAGTCAAACCAATAAAAAACAGTGTCATTATCTAGGTCTATTGTGCATGTAGAAAAGTTATAAGATTTTCCTACAATTCCTCGAGACGGACCTGTTAGGGTAGGAATCTCAGGTGGTAAATTTTCGTTATTCGAAGACAGTTTTATTAAAACCACATTCCTATCATTCATATAAAAAGAATCCGTATACCCTACAACAACAGAGCCGCCATCTTTTGTTGGATGAACAGAATAACCACAATCTTTCTGTGCTCCTTGAACTATAAGGTACCATTGTTCGCTTCCAGAGGCGTTCAATTTTCTAACCCATATATCAGACAAACTGGTGTTATGTGATGTAATAGATCCTGTCGCTATAAAACCACCATCCATCATTTCCTGAACAGAATACCCAGTTTCATCAAAAAACGCATCTCCAAGCACTGTCTGCCATTGAGAATTCCCGGATATATCAGTTTTTACAAACCATGCGTCATAACCTCCTGTAGAAAACGATGCGGTATCCCCGGTAATAATATACCCGCCATCGCAAGATTGAGCTACTGATCCAAACCAATCATTATATTCCCCGCCAACAGTTATATTCCAGAGTTCGTTACCATCTGCATTGATTTTTATAAGCCATCCATCATCTTCGCCAGCACCAAATGAAGATGTGCTTCCAGCGATAATGAATCCTTGGTCAGTTGTCTGCTGAACCGACATGCCATATTCCCCTTCCGACCCACCAAATGTTTTATTCCATATTTCATAACCAGAGGGATCTGTTTTTATCAGCCATATATCATTTGCGCCAGCTCCAAAAGAATAGGTATATCCTGTCATGATAAACCCATCATCGGTGGTTTGACACACGGAAAACCCTGCTTCAGAGCCATATCCCCCGTATGTCCTATTCCATATTTCATTACCTGTATCATCGGTTTTTATCAACCAAAAATCATGATTATTACCATGTCCGAATGAATCTGTATACCCTGCCATAACGATACAAGAATCAGTAGTAATCAAAACAGATCGTGCCCCATCCTTTAAACCTCCACCAAAGGTTCTATTCCATATTTCGGATCCATTAGTATCGGTTTTTATCAACCATGCGTCATATCCTCCTGCTCCAAAAGATGTGGTTTCACCTGCGATGATGTATCCCTCATCATATGTCTGTTGAACACTCCAGCCCCAATCTAGTTGATTACCGCCAAAAAACTTGCTCCATTCTATCTGAGAATGAGATAAAGGATTTGTTTGTTGTATGATAAAACAATCTCCATTCATTCCTATATCGTTTGTTGAAAATAGAGAAACAACTGAAAAGCATGAACCTAGTAATATCACAATCTCAATAAGAGTAATAATTACTTTCATAAACGGCCTCCATGAATAAGAAGAGTTGTTTTTTTGATATAAACGTTACTATTGAATTTTTAGATAAAATAGATGTTTGTATCTATAATTATTGTCAGATGGAAGAATTTTTCCTCCCAGATATTACTCCCCATTTCCTTATTCTTCAGAAAAAAATAGCTTCAGTTATTTGCATTAAAGAAGCATTGATATGATTTTCTCTGGTGCGAAAATAAAAAAAGAAAGGTGAAATTTGAAGTATGATTAATCATTTCACCAGTTGAATACTCAAACATCTTTATCTTCTTTTTTTGTGTTCCCTGCGTAATCATAGCTGACTGTTTTTATCGTATGCTTACAGAATATTTGTTTGTTTCATTTCCATGAATGGAGTGCAGTTCTATCCATCGATTTAGGATAGTATCCGCATAGAACTCCACCTTTGTCATTCCATCTCTTATAGCCGGCTCTATCAATACGTTATTGTCTTCTGGTTTTTTAAGGATGATACGGTTGTTATATGCTTCTAGGAATGCCACTAAAAAAATTTATGAATGAAAAAGGAGGATCATAACACCTCTTTCAGAGGACTCAACCAGACGTAACTCCTTTCGTAAAATGCACATGAATGATTTTTGATTAACATATCACTTCAAAAATTATATTCGATTTTTTTTAAATTTTTCCCATAAATCTCTATTTTATTTCTCATCAAGCTATAAATTTATATACGTGATATGCGTTAGCTTATCAAATGGAGGAATAAGATATGAGAAAAGCAATATTTTGTCTTGTTATTTGCATGCTAGTAACACTTAGTTCTCTTCAACTTTCGGCTAGTAGCAAAATCAATGAAACAATTCTGAACACATCCGAATGTGATGTAAAAACCGACAAAGGTTTTCTTGATGTTGTTTTCACCGCAGGTGATTATACTATACTCCAACTTCCATCCGGTTTTTCCGAAATCATTATGTCCAATTATGGAAATCTTCTCGAATCTGATAAACCCGTACTTCCAACCAAGACATTCTTCGTTGGTCTACCCCCGGGATGTATCGCTGAATCAATTGAGCTGATTGCGAAAAAAACAACGAAACTTCCTGGAGTATACCAGATAAAACAAGCTCCACCAGTGTACAGTGATCAACAATCATCTGAAGATAAAAACATAACGTACGATTCCTCCATATCCACTACAACATATCCATCGATGATATGTGAGTATCTTGGTATGAGCCAAATGCGAAAATACTCACTTGCAATGATACGATTCTGCCCATTTACTTATTACCTGACAAGCGGTACACTCACTCTTTACGAAAGCATCACTGCACGGATTCATTATACGGTTGAAAAGAAATTATCCGATGTTCTTTTATCGGACACCGCTATGGATTCTGTTGCTGCTGAACTGATCTATAACTATGACGAGATCATCGATGAGTATAAAACAACTGGAACACAAAGACAAACATATGATTATGTCATTATAACGACCAGCTCTCTTGTCACAACCCTGACTGGTTTCTTAAACTGGAAAACCCTCGCTGGTTATAACGTCAATATAGTTACCTTAACCTGGATTTTAGCAAACTACCCTGCGTCTGATACCCAGAAAAGCATACGAGATTTTTTGATTGCAAACTATGCTTCATGGGGAATTCAATATGTATTGATAGTCGGCACCCACGCATCAATACCTATGCGGACATGCTATCCTGACCCGACAAATCATGCACCTGATGGTATCCATGATATCCCTACTGATTATTACTATGCGGATCTCACCGGGAACTGGGATTACGACGGTGATGGTTTCTATGGTGAACGAGGTCAGGATACTGTTGATTTCACACCAGAAGTGATTGTTGGGCGGATCCCAACTGACGGATCTTCTGCAGTGCTCAGCATTGCCAACAAGATACAACAATTTGAACAAACATCATATACCGGGTGGAAGAAAAATGCGATGCTACTTGGAGCGATATATAATTATGCAAACGAGGATAATTCAGGCAATCCTCGTCTGGATGGGGCAGAAGTTATGGAACAATGTAAAAACAACCTTCTCACCGGTTTTTCCATTACAACCATGTATGAAAAACAAGGATTTGGCCAATGTCCATATACCTGTACATATTCTTTGAGTAATGCAAATATAATTAGTCAATGGGGTGGTTCTTCCGGATGGGGAATCGTAAACTGGGCGGCCCATGGTTCTCCGACATCCGCAAGTAGGAAAGTATGGAATACCGATGATGGAGATAACGTTCCAGAAAATAATGGTGAAATCATCTGGCCTATCATGATACAAAGTTCAGATAATGGTGCT
>JBFYMQ010000030.1:0-19157 GCA_041304825.1 Thermoplasmatales archaeon | reverse complement strand
TCCGGGCGGACCCAGAAAGACCAGGTCATCGCCTGGGAGGCGTTAAACAGGAGGGATATATTCGACTCTATTTCGATATAATCGTCGGTTCCATCAAAGAGGAATCCGTTCCCGAACATTCCGTTCTCCGTTTGATTCGCATCCCCCTGACATACGCCATTATTATCATATCCGCTGATGTCCACGGGGTTCTCACCCTGCAGGGTGTCCATCGGCATCCATAAGACTACGTCATTTGCGAGACTGGCGAACGTGTAATACCGGTTTGCATCGATGGAGGAGACAAAACTGACAGGGAGGTTATTGGATGATCGCGCACTATAATACGGGGTTTCAGCGTCGAATGCGAACGGGGAAACAGTGAAACTGAATCCGCCGTAACTCACGTTGTTACCCGCGTTATCCTCTACCAGGATCGAATAATAATACGCGCCGACCTGATCCGTGTCCGTGAACTCGACGGTGTAATCATAGTCGGAGTCATTTAAATCCGCTTCAACGGTCGGCTCCATGGTCACCGTCTGCCATGAGGAATCCGGGAGGGTGATGTTCAGGGTCACATTATTGATCCCGGAGATGGAGTCAACGGCATCCGCGTACAAGACAATGGTTTGATCCGGCGCGGCATACACAGGTTCACTGGTGACATCTAACACTACGGGGGGATCGTTCTCGATGTAGTACGTCTGTGAGCAGATATCGTACTCATTGAGATGCTCATCTCTCACTATGAGCGTCACATTATACACACCCGGGATTGTGAACTTATGATTGACATTGCATTCTCCGTAGACGATGGTGCCGTCATCGAAATCCCAGGTCCAGTTCGTCACCCGGTAATCCTTGCAGAGACGGGATGTGTCATTGAACCATAGTGTCTGATTCGTGTTTCCGGAAGTACCCGTGAAATCTGAGATTATGTTTTTGATTTCGATAATCTTTGAAAATAGGTACTCGTTATCCTGCTCATCGGTCACATTAACAGTAATAGTATAATTATTAACCGTAGTAAAAGTTTCAATTGGGTTCACCTCACTGATATTCTGCCATCCTTTTGGGGACTCCATGTCCCATTTGATTTCATTTATTTCTACCCCGTATAGATAACCATTGAATTGAACTTGTTCCCCGACCAATGCTTCACTGGGTGCATCAAACCAGGAATCGGAATGAACGTAGACTGAAAGGAACGGGGAGAAGCTGCTTTGAACATTAGGGCTATGCCAGATGTCTCGGGCTTTCACTGTGACGAAATGCCAGCCATTATTGTCCCAGGAGTTTTTCTGAGTAAAATATTCACCAGAGTCAGATTGATGACTCCATTTATTGTAATTAAATATGAGATCACCGAGTTGGAACCGCCATTTATATTCGACTGGATCACCATCAGGATCGGTGGCCCTTGTCGTATACTCATTTTCCTGATGTGCGTTAACAAAATTTGGTCCGTCTGGTTGTTCTGGGCGTTCTGGTGGATTATTCGGGGGAGATAAGAACTTGATATCCGTGTAATGGGATTCACTGAAACAGTGTATCATCAAAAAATCAGTAATGACATCCCTGAATTTTTCGATAAATGGGAATCGATCAATGAACTCCATGATATTTAAATTGAAATCCATGGAGATCTCATCGGAATTTTCCATCAATTTCTCGGTACAATCAACATCTATTTCATTTTTCAGAAGATTAAAGAGATCCTTTATTGTTTGTAACCCTTGGGCACAACCATATGCAAGACCCCAGCCTTTCCCGATATTATCAACCAGGACATCCCCCGTTGAATTCAATAGAACCAGATGAGCCTTGTAAACAGCGGATGGTGCACCTTTCGGAAGCTGCAGCGTAATATATCCACTCGTACTATCTGGGGTGACAATGAATTCTTTTTCCGCATGATACCGATACAGGAGAGGGTACCCAGGGTGAATCGGATTAGACCAAATAGTAGGAATCAAGATGAGTTTCACGGTGACCTTATCCTCCGGGAACGCTGTATGAATCGAAAAGGAAACATTCGCCATGTCATTTTCCATGTCCAGATCATCCCCGTCCGTGTAAAAGTATTGAACATCTTCGAGCCAGGAATCTGGGTTATAGAGAGTAAATCTTGTGACATTCCAGATCATCTCCATAGTAAGTCTGATATCATTTTCATCATAGTACTCCATTGAATCACCCATGGTATGGTTCTGACCATCACGATGATGTCGCGTCCAGTTCAAATCCTTCAAGAACATCACGGTTTTTAAAAATGGACGGAGGAGGGGTTCTCTTGCGAACGGTTGTTCATCACTCAAGGAACCAAGGGGAGTCCAAGAAAGCCTCAATTGTGTATTATCATCCGTTCTCCCCTCGTAGTCCGTGATAGAAGTGATATCTTGCAAGATCGATTTAAACCAAAGTCTATTAGTTCCCACATTCATAATTAGAGATAAAGGTGGATCTCGCTGATCAAAACCTAATTGATTCAAATCAATAACTGTAGTAATGTTGTCATTTGATTGTATATTGAAATATTCAGCTCCCTTAAGGTGTGTTTCCTCTCCACCGAAAAAGACGAACTGAACATTCTGCTTCGGAAAGATACCATGTTGTTCAAGTTGTTTCATATAATCCGCAAATGCAAGAACCATACCGCAACCGATCGCGGAATCACCCGTCGCTTGGCACCATAGTGAATCATACAGGCACTGAATGAGCGTTGTATGTTTCGTATCGGTACCATTGATCTGCCCTATAACATTGTAGCTAATGACTGAATCATTCCATCTTTGATCGATTGAAAAGTTTATCGTGTAATCATTTCTGCTTTGATTTATCTCGTTGCCAAGGCTTCCGTTAATGAATATAACCGGGATTGATATTTTATCGTTCACGGCTGTATCAAAACAACTATCATTGTAATCATACAGGATGATTCCTTTTAAATGTGGTATAATGTATAATATTCTTGACATACATTTTTTGGAAAATGATTTTATCGATAACCACCATGGTTGTATCTCGTTGATTTGAAAATTAACAGAGTCAACATCATAGCCTTGATCTATTGCAATGTTCAATAACACTTGATACATAGAATTCATGATATTTTCCCACCCAGGAATATAAGACATTTCAGGGTTGAATCCAGGGTTTTCAGAGATAGCAACAAAATCGTCAATGAAATTGAAAATCGTCTCGTTATACCAGGGAAGTTTTGTGGCGTTTTCAGGATGGTCTAGGACGTCAAGGAAAGTGAAGTTGTAGTAGCTTTCGAAAAGAGTAGTCAGATAGTCATCGAATTCGTCATCGTTTTGTAGTGACTCGTTATTGGTGAGGTTTTCGAAGAATTCTTGGTTAAGGGTATTGTTAAAAAAATCACTGATAAATGTTCGTACCCAATAGGACAAGGGTAGATAACGGATCTTTAGGTTATAATGTGAAAATGTACCGGTTAGGTTTTCGTAATCCCATGGATGAAGAATGTGAAGAAGACAAGGTCTTCCCCATTCAGGACTGATGTAAAATTCATTAATATAGCTGACATTGTTTCCGTGGTGGACGGTCAGGTTTTTGTCAAGTATTTCAAGTGAATCATTGTTGACTTGGTGAAGTAATATTGAGTCGTCTTTGATTTGTTAAAAATATTTATTTTGTGGATTACCATCAGGATTGGGTGGGTAAATGTCTAATTCTTCCAGCTTTGTTGCGAGATAATAAGCTGAATCTTGTTCTCCTTTTGAACCAAAGTAACGTCCTTTCGCAAGCTCCCCATTTTGAATATCGTAGGATTGATTTATCCTCCACGAAAGAAATTGTGCGACATTATATATTAATTCATAATCGAATGTACTTTCTTCAGGTTCTGAAGATGCAACAATACTATTATTGTTTACCACAATATTTATTGATGTTATAATAAGTATTCCTATAACAACTAAAACATTTATTTTTTTTGTTTCCATTTCTTTCATCCCTCGTTTACTAGCAAAAATGAATAATAAAAATATTATATAATTCTTTCTTTTTAAGAAAATTTGTGATTTTATAAGAATATTTCCTTCAGATTTTAGAAAAATTATTTAAAGGACATTCAAATATATTTTCTTTGGGGGCGAACGAAATATGCAAAGGAAATTGAAAATATTATTAATATTATTTTTTTTTATAAGTTTGATATCACAACAAATTGTTATTGTTGTTAATGCAAAATCAAATGTATTAAATAATTTTACATTATCTAACGAGGTATTTTTTCTTCAAAAAATGTATCCCCATGAATTTAACATCACAAAATATCAGAAATATTTTACTAAAGAACCAACAACCGTTGAACCTTCCGAACAAACTATTGTTTCACCCTCATCGTTTCCTTCATCTGTGGATTTGAGGGGTCCGATGAATTCTTCTTGGCCGATGAAGAGTTTTAATGCACAGCGTATCGGGCGAACTCCTTCAAGTACGGTTGATAATCCTGGTCTTGAGAAATGGCGATTCCAAACTCTTGTTGGCTTTGAGTCAGGTGCAGCGATTACTGATGATAATACTATTATCTCTGGCAGTTGGAATTATTACGTGTATTCATTAAATTCAAACGGAACCTTAAAATGGAAATATAAAACAGGGGATCCTATCTTTTCAGTCCCTGCACTTGCTGCTGATGGCACTATCTACATTACCTCTTGCGACCATTATTTGTATGCGTTGAATCCCGATGGAATCCTGAAATGGAAGTTCAATACGGGTGAAATCATTTCAGCATCACCTGTGATAGCTAATGATGGAACTATTTATATTGGACATTCACAAGGAAGAGTTTTTGCTATCAATCCGAATGGAACAGAACTGTGGCATTACGACCTTCCTAATGACATCTATGGTTCTGCTGCTCTTGGACTTGACGGGACCATCTACATGGGATGCTGGGATGGATATCTCTATGCTCTTAATCCCAATGGAACTCTTCAATGGTCATTCCACACTGGTAACCATGTCAAGGGAGTGCCGTCTATTGCTCCTGATAACACTATTTACTTCGGCTCTTGGGACGGATACCTCTATGCCTTGTATCCGAATGGGACGATGCGCTGGCAATGTCGAGTTGGTTCTGGAACGGAAACCACTCCCGCGATTGCTGTGGATGGAACCATATACGTTGGTGGTGACGATCTGTATGCAATCTATCCGAATGGGACGTTGCGTTGGGTATTTAGTATTGCATATGAGGATTATATCTTCCAATCCTGCCCAGCAATCGCCGCTGAAGGAACCATCTACGTTGGTGTGAATCATGGAAATAGTAGAGGGGGATATATTCTTGCGGTGAATCCTAATGGGACTGAACGTTGGCGGAAAACCATTTCGGATGACAATGCAGATTCTTCACCAGCAATAGCAGAGGATGGGACGGTTTATATTGGTACTGATGGAGTATGGTATGGTGGTGCCTTGCATGCATTTGGTACCGTCGAATCGAATATGCCACCAGACCCTACGACTATCTCAGGACCCACTGAAGGAAAAGCTGGGGAAGCATATGATTATTTTTTCTCGATTAGTGACCCTGATAATAATCCTGTTCAGGTGTTTGTTGATTGGGGTGACGGAGCAAGTGGATGGTCGTATGAGAGTGCACCTGGTTATACTATTAAAATGTCTCATACTTGGGATGAAGATGGTACCTACACTATCAAGGCGAAAGCACGAGATTCAATCGGTGCAGAGAGCAACTGGTCAACCATGACAGTCACCATGCCGTACACCTATGAGCCTCAGTTCCCTTTCATCCATTGGCTTTTAGAGCGATTCCCGAATGCATTCCCGATACTCCGATATCTGATTGGGTTCACCTGAGGCTCAAACAAGATATATTAATTTATTTCAAAACAGACTCTAATAGTAAAAAATTAGACAGAATTATAGTAAACATAATTACTCTATCTTGTGAAAAAATCATGCCTATGATCTCTCGAATCAAATTCTCCAGTCATTAACATTAGAAGCCGTATGCATCGTTATTATGTGTTTCTCTTTTTTGTTTGTGAGGTTTTAGTAAGTCTAAACATTTTTAGCCCAAGAATGATATTTGACTTCCATTATTCGTCCTTTCTAGTTTTCCAAGCTTTTTTTGCAGCATTACTTCTTTTTTCTTGTTGAGCATCTATCCACATGTTGATTGCTTCTTCTATAGCGATAGTAATATTACCTTTTTTCATCCCTTTACTTTTGAAAACTTCATCTCGGAATTTTTGTTCTAATTCATCCGATAGGATTACTTTGATTGCGCCCATGATTATCAAATAAAAATAGAGGTTTATATACTTTTACCCTTAAGGGTAAAGTTTATATGCTTGTAAGATATGTAGGTGTATAAGGGTATAAGTGCCTAAAGGGAGTTTGCGGCTCCCCTAGGCTGGAGAACATCGAATGCGGTCGGGCAATCGAAATATCTCCAAAGAAATCATAGAATCGGAGATATATAAGATATTCGAGCAATTCAAACAAGATAAAGAAATTACAATAGCTGATTATCTTAATCGATTACATCTTACCTGTTTTGAAGATGATTACCGATCTATTAAGTTTTCTTATGAATCATTATTCAAACTCCTTATCTTTCAGAAACTCAAAGGAATACGATTTCAAGCACAACTAGAAAGATACCTACGACTCCACCAACAAGAACTTCACAAACTCAACATGACATCAGTACCAAATCAACGGACAATTAGCTACTTCATCAACAATATTCTTGATGACGAAACAAAACAGCTAATTGATTTCATCGTTATGAAAATCGATGAAATCTCAAACAAATTTGGAATACTCCTCGATACAAACATCATACAACCACAGCAACATAAAAAACAAGCGGAACGAACATTCTACCATAACAAGAACCTGAAAACGAAAGAGATCAGCACACTTTTCAAGAAGCGGTTCTCATCTGTTATAGAGTTGAACACGAAGAGAAATTCCGTTTACCAAAAAAATGATCTCATCGACCTCATGCTCCATATGTGCAATACAAGCGACTTCGCAGAAAACGGAAGTAGGACATTCCAACTACAGCGAACCAAAACCCCTAATGGAGACACACTTCTTTATCATCTGAAGGATTACCAGGATATTGACCAGATTAAACGTATGTTCGTTTCGATGTTTGAGATGATATGGGAAACAGCACGTAAAGCGAACCAATTCCAACGGATCGTTGACTGTTCAATCGATTATACCAGCTGGCATTTCTACGGAGATAAGAACGCACCTATGGTCACAGAAATGAAGCCAGACCGAGGTACAACCCATTGTTATAAATTCGCCACAATAACCATATCTGAAAAGAATCAGCGATTTACACTTCTAGCGATACCAGTTGGACCATTTGATAACAAACAAGAGATACTCCGAACACTCCTTGAATATGCATTACAACGAGTGAAAATCAGAAGATTGTATGTTGATCGTGGATTCTTCGACTCAGAATCGATAGAACTGTTCAAATATTATCACCTAAAATTCCTAATGCCGTGTTCTGCAAACGAGCGTATTAAGAAGATATATAAGATCGTACCATCACCGACAGTGATCAAGGATTACGAGATGAAGAATGCGGTGTTCAACGTTGTTATCGTCGATGATGAAGATGGGGTGAAGAGAGCATTTGCGACAAACATCGATTTCAATGAGAATGATGTAGGATTAGCGGAACGTTTATTCAATCTCTACAGTAAACGATGGGGAATCGAAACAAGCTATAGAGTGAAGAAACACTCGTTCAGACCGAAGACTACATCGAAGAATTACTTTATCAGATTGTTTTACTTTATGTTCTCAGTATTATTATACAACCTGTGGCTGCTTGCAGATATCCTCGTATGTCTTGCCGTTCTAGGAGTTTTCAATGGGGATCATATCATTACATCTAAGTATTTCTGTAGTATTCTTGTTTTGGTGGATCCTGGAGGCTGAATCAATGACCTCTCTTCCTATTTTTATCATAGCAACTCTTAGCGGAAGCTAGATTCCGTTCTCGATTTTTCTTTGAAAACACCAGTGATTTTATTTAGATAAGCAAAAGATTCTTCTTCTAAGACAGTATTATCGCCCTAGAACTACCATAATTATACTCCTTTGTTTGTCCTTGGTAGGCACCTTCGGAACTACTGCCTGAACCGTAATGTTTATATAGAAGTGTTCGTATGCTGGTTTTACTTTTAACAGAATTAAAAGGAGGCAAAAATTATGATGGCTGGAGGACAGCAACCAATTATCATCCTTAAAGAAGGAACGAAGCGAGAAAAAGGAAAAGGCGCACAACTCAACAACATTATGGCAGCACGAGCGATCTCAGACGCAGTAAAATCAACACTCGGCCCAAAAGGAATGGACAAGATGTTAGTCGACTCCATGGGTGATGTCGTCATCACCAACGACGGAGCAACCATCCTTAAGGAAATTGATGTCGAGCACCCTGCGGCAAAGATGATTGTCGAAGTCGCCAAATCACAAGATGAAGAATGCGGAGATGGGACTACATCCGCCGTGATTCTCACTGGTGAGTTGTTAAAATACGCTGGAGAACTTATAGAACAAAACATTCACCCAACAGTTATCTGTAGTGGATATAAACTTGCATCAACTAAGGCTATTGAGGAACTCAATAAGATGTCCATTCCGATTAAAACAGGGGACAAGAAAACACTGAAAAACATCGCGATGACCTCCATGGCAAGCAAAGGCGCAAGTCAAGCAAAAGAACTTCTTGCAGACGTCGTCGTTGACGCAGTCACCAGTGTTGCAGAACGAATCGGTGACCGAACCATCGTCGACATGGACAACATTCAAATCCAGAAAAAACACGGTGGCAGCATTCAAGACACCAAAATAATAAAAGGAATCATTCTGGACAAGGAACGTGTCCATGAGGGAATGCCACGACACCTGAAGAACGCAAAAATCGCTTTAGTGAACGCAGCATTAGAAATAAAGAAAACCGAAGTTGATGCTCGCATTCAAATTCAAGACCCGACCCAGCTCCAAGCTTTCCTTGATGAAGAGGAATCCATGTTGAAAAAAATGGTCGAGAAAGTTAAAAAAAGTGGAGCAAACGTCCTGGTCTGCCAAAAAGGAATCGATGACCTTGCACAGCACTTCCTCTCAAAAGAAGGCATTTACGCAGTCCGACGCGCGAAGAAAAGCGATATGGACAAACTCGCAAAAGCAACCGGTGCAATCGTTGTTGCAAACCTCGATGAGCTCTCAACAAAAGACCTTGGATTCGCAGGAAATGTAGAGGAGCAGAAAATTGGCGATGACAAAATGACGTTTGTCACAGATTGTAAGAATCCAAAGGCAGTCTCCATTCTCATACGCGGTAGCACCGAGCATGTGGTCGACGAACTCGATCGTGGTATGCACGATGCATTGTTCGTCGTGAAAGTCGCTCTTGAAGACGGTAAAATGACCGCTGGAGGCGGAGCAGCTGCTACATGGATTTCCATGGCGTTACGAGAGTATGCTACCACTATCGGTGGACGAGAGCAAATGGCTATTGAAGCCTACGCAAATGCAATTGAAATCATCCCGAAGACCCTTGCTGAGAACGCGGGACTAGACCCAATAGATATGATGCTTGAGGTTCGCAGAAGCCACAAGAAAGGCGGCAAGTACGCTGGTGTTGACGTGTTAAACGGAAAAGTCAGCGACATGTTAAAAATCAATGTTATCGAACCACTTCGCGTCAGCGTCCAAGAAGTACAAGTCTCAACAGAAGCAGCAACCATGATCCTCCGAATTGACGACATCATCGCTTCAAAGGGCGGTGGTGGCGGTGGAATGCCCCCCGGTGGCCCAGGTGGAATGCCTGGTGGTATGCCCGGCGGCGGGATGGACGATTACTAGTCCAACCTTTCTTTCTTTTTTTTTATTTTTTTGTTGATTATGCCGGCAATAAAATCAACCACCACCAAGAAAAATACACAAGAAACAGCACATCATTTTATAAAAAAATTAGAAGAAGAAAACACACGACTCCATCAAGAACTCAACGATAAAAACGACAAATATCTACGAATCCTTGCTGATTTTCAAAACTATCAAAAACGCATGGAAAAAGAAATACAAGCTCAAAAAGAAGAAACCAAGAAAAAATACCTTCTTGAAATCCTCGACCTCACCGAGCTTTTGAAAAAAGCATATGAGGATCCTGACCCAAAATCAGGGTTAAAACTCTTACTCGATAACATTGATAAATTCCTACAAAAAGAAGGAATAACATACATTGACTGTAAAGGCAAACCTTTCAACTATCAATTCCATAACGCAGTCTCAACGATAGAACAATCTGAATGCGTTGATGGAACAATACTTGATGAAATAAAAAAAGGGTATCTGGTGGGAGAAAAACTCCTCCGACCAGCCCATGTTATTGTCGCAAAAAAGAAACCATTAGAAAACCACCTTGGAGGTGTATGATATGGGTAAGATCATAGGAATTGATCTCGGAACAACAAATTCTGAGGCAGCATATATCGAAGCAGGAAAACCAATCGTCATAAAAAGCGTAGAAGGACAGCCATATTTTCCCTCGGTTGTCGCCTTCACAAAAACCGGGGAGATGCTCGTTGGTGAAGCAGCGAAACGGCAAGCAGTCACCAACACTGAAGGGACCGTCCAGCGGATAAAACGAAAGATGGGGACACATGAGAAAGTCACTCTGCGCGGTAAAACCTATACGCCGCAGCAGATCTCTGCGTTCATTCTTCAGAAGATCAAGAAAGACGCTGAGGATTTTCTTGGTGAAAAGATTACTGATGCAGTAATTACGGTTCCTGCCTATTTTAATGATGACCAACGGCAGGCGACCAAGGATGCTGGTGCGATTGCAGGATTCAACGTGAAACGAATCATAAACGAGCCGACCGCCGCTGCTCTTGCCTACGGGTTAGATAAAGAGGGTGATCAGAAGATTGCGGTGTATGATTTCGGAGGAGGGACCCTTGATGTTACGATCATGGAAGTTGGAGGTGGCGTTTTCGAAGTATTATCCACTAGTGGTGATACGCAACTGGGCGGCTCTGACATGGATAAAGCACTGGTCGATTACTTCGCTGAAGAATTCAAAAAACAACATGGTGTTGATCTACGGAAAGAACCGAAAACGTTACAACGAGTTTTAGAAGCAGCAGAAACCGCAAAAATAGAATTATCATCGACGCTTCAGACCGATATCAACCTCCCCTACATCTATGTCGTCACCGGAGAACCAAAACATCTTGAAATAAAACTCACCCGCGCCAAGCTTGAAGAAATTATCTCTCCGATTGTCCAGCGTAGCGAAAAACCTTGTCACCAAGCGTTACAGGATGCGAAACTAAAACCAGAAGATATCGATCACGTCGTGCTCGTTGGCGGTGTCACCCGCATGCAGATGGTACAGAAGAAGGTCGAGGAGATTTTCAAACAAAAACCGAAACGAGAGGTCGACCCGATGGAATGTGTCGCGGTTGGTGCCGCGATTCAAGCCGGTGTGCTCTCTGGTGCAATCGATAAAGATATCGTACTGCTCGATGTCACTCCCTTGACGTTGAGTATTGAGACCCTTGGTGGTGTGGCAACCCCACTCATTGAGCGGAACACAACGGTGCCGACAAAGAAAAGCAAGGTGTTTTCCACTGCTGCGGATAACCAGACCAGTGTTGAGATTAACGTCCTGCAGGGAGAACGACCCATGGCTGCGGACAACAAAAGCCTTGGGCGGTTCCATCTTGATGGAATCCTTCCCGCTCCACGGGGGTTACCCCAGATAGAGGTGTCCTTCGATATCGATGTGAACGGTATCATGAACGTATCTGCAAAGGACCTGGGGACTGGGAAGGAACAATCGATTCATATCACTGGTTCAACGAAACTGTCGGACTCTGAGATTGAGCGAATGCGAAAAGAAGCGAAGGAACACGAAGAGGAAGATAAGCGACGTAAGGAAAAAATAGAGATCCGTAACACCGCTGATTCATTGGTAAATAGCACGGAGAAAGCACTAGTGGAACTGAAGGATAAATTCTCCAGCGAGGATAAAGAGAGCCTTGAAAAAGCGTTAAAGGGGCTGCGTGAAGCACTTACCGGTGATGATGTCGATATCATCAAGGAAAAGACTGATGCGCTGACACAAGCGTTTCAGAAAGCATCTACCGCGATTTATCAGCAGGCGGCACAGCAGTACCAGCAACAGGCCGGACACGAGTCATCTCAGTCGGATTCCTGGCAAGGTTCACCTTCTGGTGATGATACGATCAATGCAGATTATAAGGTGAAAGGCGAAAAAAAGAAAAAGAACGATGAGGGCTCTAAGTAAAGTCCTCTTTTTTATTCTTTTTTTATCAGTGCTGTAAGGTCATCAACTGTCCATTTCTTTGTTTTTTCTTTGATGACCATTACGGTACATGGGGCTGTTTTGAGTACTTCTTCAGAGACGCTGCCGAGGAAGAACTTATTGAATCCTTTGCGTCCTTTGCTTGCCATTACGATAAGATCATCGTCTTTGACGAATTTGACGATCTCGATCGCTGGTGCACCAGCAGCAAGTTTCGTTGTGGTTATGACGCCTTGTTCCTCTGTGATCTTTTTGACTTCTTCTATCGCGATGAGTTTTTCCTTTTCTATCTTATCCTCAAGTAGTTTTGATAGCATGTATTGACGTGAGTCGTTGACAGAGATAATGGAGATTTCAACGTTGAGTAGTTTTGCAAAAAACGCGCCTTGTTCTGCTGCTATCTTTGACACATCGGTCGTATCAACAGGTATGACAATTCGATTGATTGTTTTCATCCTTCACCCTCAACAGTATTATGAATCCGATGTGACTCATTTAAATGTTTTGAGAAAAATCGATTGTTTCTGAGATGATGGAAACGCTTCTTTTTTTTTTCGGAAACAATTGTTCAGATTCGAGTATTCGTTTAGAACACTTAGCGGGAAAAAATGAACCATTGATTTCTTTGTTTTGTTAGTCTCTCCATTGAGCTTTCATCCAGGATTCCATGAAGCGTTCGGAGAGGTCCGGTCTTGCTTTGGCGATGTCGGTAACTGTGATGATGCCAACGACTTTTTCCGCTGTAATTACCGGTAGTTTCTTTATTTTATGATGTTTCATGGTTTCCAGTGCTTTTTCCACCGTATCTAATGAGTTGACGACTTTGATGTCCTGGGACATTATCTCGTGGACCTTTGTGTTCTCTGGGTTTCGCTGCTGGCAAATGGTCCGTTCAATGAGATCTCGTTCAGTGACGATACCAACACAGGATTCACCTTTTGTGACAACTAGGCAGCCGACTTTCTTCTGCTTGTAAGCCATACATGCATCAAATACGGATGCGTCAGCGTCTATAGTGATTACCTGTTTTGCCATGATTTCTTTTACCAACATGTTGTTCGCACCATTTTTTCTCTGTTTAATTAAAGGAGAGTATTTAGTCTCTCCGTTATATTCTTATCTTACCATTTTATATCGGATGTCTGTGAAAATCAAAGTAAGAAACGATATCCTAAAAGATATCATTCGAGACGGGAAGAAACATCCGAAAGGATGGAATGCGGCGTTTGGGAAGGATTCTACATCGTTTTCTCATGATTGCTACATCTTCCACCCAAACATTGGAATTTACTTGTTAAAGGAATACAACAAGAACCCCTTCGAGGTTAAAGGCGTTGGATCAAAACTCGCACGCCGCATTGACGAGGATATCGAAGAGCAGATGCGGAAAAAATCAGGGGACTTTGGCATCATGCAAGGCGATCTGCGCAAGATTCTGACGAACATTAACAGAGGGGTTCACCCAGAACAAATCCTGAATAGCGCGATTAAAGGAGAGGATTTGGGACTCACAATCCCTGTACGAGGACGTGCGTCAACCTCGGAAAACACATTTCATTCTCTGAAGAGTACGTTTTCTTGTCAGCAGAAGAAACTTGAGGCCTGTTTTGAAAAGATGGTTTCGGACGATGGACTGTATTCCTCCTATGAATGATGTTAGGCGAGGAACTGCTGTATCTGTCCAAGGGCTTTCTTTCGTTTCTCTTGTACATCAATGAGGAATTTTTCCATGAGTTCAGCTGCACGTTTCTTACACATGCCGCATATCAACTGACCTTTTTTGCAGGACTCGTAGATGCTATGCAGTTCGCTGTCGTCCTCAATCAAATGATACAGGAACAGCTCATAAATCATGCATTCATCTGGTTTTCCCCCGGATTTCTTCTGCTCCTCCAGGGTGACTGCTCCACCGGTTTTCGCATTCATGATTTTCTTTTTTGCCTCTAAAGGAGTATCGGTAAGGAAGATAGCGCTCTCTGGTTTAGATGAAGACATCTTATCCCCAGTTAATCCGGTGATGAACCGATGATAGGTGGAGGATGGCTGCAGGAACCCGTAGCCTTGAAAGGTCGGCTCGATATGGGCGAGTGCCTCGTCGATAACCGGAATATCTGTTTCTTGTGCAGTGTTGATATAGATAGCCTTGTATTCCGTGATTCGTCTGAGGTCCGTAAACTGGAGTTTTTTTAGGGTGTTTTCCGCAGCGTCTAAGAGCTCTTTGACATCTGTATCAACCTTGACGAACACACCGATCTTCTCATCCTTTGTGACCGTCACGTTGTAGAGCCGATGTGCTTGTGCGATGTCACGACTGAGCCGGATATGTGGGTCCTGATCAACACCAACGGGCACCAGTGTTGGTCTGATCCCCCCGTACTTCTCTAACTGCACATGCAGGATATCCCCGGTTTGCACCAGTGGGGAGAAGATGTGTGCCATGTTTGTTGAACCCTCAAAACCATAAGTGGCGACCATCTGCGACCAGTTGACCTTTTTCCCCAGCAGAAACGCCAGGTCTTTGACATCCTGATGCTTTGACTGGAAATACAGATGGCATTTTGTAAGGTCCATTCCCAGCGCGATGTAATTCAGGATATATTCCTGTATTGCAAGCTCCCTTGTCTGTTCAAGGGTGAATCCTCTTGTGGCGTACGCCTCGATGTCTGCGACCGCAATAAAGATATCCGCACCAAGGCTTTGATAGTACAACACCTCGTCGATGACCATCTTATGGCCTAGATGCATCCGTCCGGATGGCATCAGGCCGGTGAGGATCGCCCATGGTTTTTTATTCAGAATCGCATCATGAATGATATCAAATCCTCGATGGCCGAACACCACACCTCGTCGTAATAATCGATGAGGATGTGGCAGGTCTTTCCAGAGGTCTTCGGAAAATTCCTGAATACCGAATTCATCGCGTAATCGCGCGTAATCCTGATATGTTGTTGAGCTCCATGGGTCTATCTTCATAGGTGTTCAGGTTCTAAATCAGATATCCTTAGAAAAACTTACCGTTATCGATACAAAAAAAGAAAAGAACACAGGATTGAGAAAATAATGATGATATAAGGTTTACTATTAAACAAATACTTTATATCATACGCCGTCTATTATACCTGCAAGGGATACTACTTTGGAGTCTTTTCCATGAGCCAGCATTGTTCGCTTTGCGGAACAAATCTTCTGCCTGCCGATGAGGAAGGCCTCTGTCATCTGTGTAAGATGTCCATAATCTTTAATGAGGAAACCTTCCCAGAAGTCGACGACTGCGCCTCATAAAAAAAAACCATTTTTTTTTACAATGAAGCGATCTTTGTAGCATAATTGTTATAAAACAGGATGCTATCGTCCTTCCTACCATTTATGAACCCTGAGTTGCAGAAAATACTTACACGACAGCATTACGCGATTATTGGAAATCATTCTGGGGTGAAACTCTGTCATTGGATGAAACAGAGCCTCTTATTTGGCAGGCAATGTTACAAACAAACCTTCTATGGCATTAACTCCCATCAATGCCTGCAGATGACCCCTGCTATCAACCATTGTACGCAGATGTGTTTGTTCTGCTGGCGGTTCCAAAATTTTACGGAAAAAGAGTTACATGACCCTGACGACCCAGGATATATCCTAGAGCATGCAATCGCAGCACAACGCAAACTACTCACAGGGTTCAAAGGAGATCCTCGCTGCGATCAGAAGAAATGGAAGGAGGCAAACGAACCAAACATGCTTGCCTGCTCGTTATCTGGGGAGCCTACCCTGTACCCCCGACTTGGGGAATTTTTTGAACTGTGCCATCAAAAAGGCATCACTACCTTCCTTGTCACCAACGGAACAAAACCGGAGGCATTGGAACACCTTAGTACCCTCCCAAGGCAACTCTTTGTTTCGATTGTCGCCCCAACCGAAGAACTGTACAAAAAACTCTGTGCACCGCTTATTCCCAACGGATGGGAAAAGATACAACAGACACTATCGCTCCTTCCGTCGCTTTCCACGAAAACAGTGATCCGTCACACCTTGGTCCATGGGTGGAACATGGATGAAAAACATATCGATGCGTACGCGAAGCTTGACGCAAAGGCACAACCAACCTTCATTGAACCAAAAGGCTATGTCTTTGTTGGCTCATCACGCAACCGGTTACATTTCTCCAACATGCCGCATCATGATCAGATTAGGAGTTTTGGGCAGAAACTGGCAGCGCAGCTTGGGTACGAGCAGATCATGGAAAAAGAAGACTCTCATGTAGTACTACTTTCATCACAGCATACAAGTAAAAAAGAAAAATAAAAAAAAGAGGATGAAATTTGTTTTAATATTTTCCGCGTAACTTGCGGCGTTCTACTTTGACACCGTTTGGTGAAACGACCATGAGGTTATTTCCGATTCCTGCAACGTCACCACCGATATCATCGGTGATCCTCTTCAGCTCATTGGTGACTCGTTTCAGCAGCACTTCTTGATCGGAAATCGCGGTGAAATCAAGGATCAGCACGTTTCCACCATAGACGAAATCCGTTAACTCCTTTAAATCCTCATATCGTTGAATATCACCAATAGCGACACGCATGCGTGCACCGGTCATACCCCCGATTTGTGCGTCCGCATATTTCTCAAGATCGATATAGCCCTCTGTTGTTGTTGTTTTTTTATCCCCAAAAATTTTACTTGTTATTCCACTTGTTATTCCCATTCTGACACACTACTCCTAATTTTTTCCCGTATTCTAAAATATATTTCGCTTTAAAAGGATTTGGGTTGAAATATATTTTAAGGTTTTATTAAAAACATTCATCTTATAATCATAATAATTAAATTGTTTTTAACAGAAGTATGATATATCGTTTGTCCCAACATAGACATTCACCTTTTACTTCTAATAAGAGCCAGTTTCAAGTAGAAAGGATTTTTTTGGATGTATAGATTTTTATAGATATAATTGTTATGAGACCCTGCTTAGTAAGGTGGAGGTATCCATAATGCGAAAGATAACAATAGTAATCATTTGTATCATGTTGATTACTACGTTTTCATGTATCTTTCCAATAAAAATAACGCTTGCTAACCCTCCTTATGTTCCAAATACTCCAATTCCTGCTGATAATTCTACGAATGTACAACTTGATACAAATTTGAGTTGGTCTGGTGGGGATCCGGATGCTGGAGATACAGTGACGTATGATGTTTATTTCGATAAAACCAGTCCACCGATACTGGTGGCCAACAATATTACAATAACTAAATATGCTCCTGATCTTACCTATAACATATCTTATTATTGGAAAATTGTTGCTTGGGACTCCAATAGTTCTTCCCAAAGTCCAATATGGACGTTTACGACCGAATTACAACCAAATCGCCCTCCAGTAATTCCAAGTGAACCGAATCCGTCCAATGGTTCATTAGTAATATCGATAAATGCTGATTTAAGCTGGAATTGCAGCGATCCCGATAATGATTCGCTAACATATGATGTGTATTTTGGAGAGAGTAGTCCACCAGCCTTAGAAGGGAGTGATATTTCTGACTCTGCATATCCTCTTGATACAATGAGCTATGGTACAACTTATTATTGGAAAATAGTTGCAAAGGATATTCATAATGAGACTCAACAAGGTCCAATCTGGTATTTTAAAACAAATCAATTACCATCTCAACCAAATAATCCTGTACCTTCGAATGGGTCGACGAATATATCTATCAATGCTGATTTGAGCTGGACCTGTGATGATCCGGATCCTGATGATGCAGTGACGTATGATGTGTATTTTGGGACTTCTGGCGATCCTCCTCTTTTGGAAAATAATCATTCTGGTCTGAGTTATAATCCGGGGGTGCTTAACTATAATACATCCTACTATTGGAGGGTTGTCGCATGGGATGAACAGGATGCTTCAACGGCTGGACCATTATGGAGTTTCACCACAGGTATAGAAGCGAACGAACCACCCAACATCCCAAGTGACCCATCTCCGTCAAATGGTTTTTTAGGGGCGTCCATCGATGTGAATTTGAGCTGGACTGGAGGCGACCCTAATAGTGACCCGGTTTTGTATACTGTATATTTCGGTACGTCAAATCCTCCTCTTAAGGTCAATGATAATCAATCTGCTACTTCTTATGACCCTCCAGGATCGTTAGAATACGTGACGGTCTATTATTGGAGGATTGTGGCATGGGATGATTCTGATCTTTCTAGTCCTGGACCTGTTTGGAATTTTACAACAAAATCCGAGACGAATCATCCACCTAATGTTCCAAGTTCTCCTTCACCAAGAAATAATTCCATTGGGGTAACAGTGAATGCTGATATCAGCTGGGTAGGTGGTGATCCTGATCCTGGCGACATAGTTAAATACGATGTGTATTTTGGCACGGCGAGTCCACCACCAAACAAAGTCACGAATCAGACCAATACGTCTTATGATCCTGGAACATTAAGTTTTAACACAATATACTATTGGAGAATCATTGCGTGGGATTCCATGGATAATTCTTCGATAAGTCCGCTGTTCAATTTTAAGACTGCTGCACAATCTGGGGGTGGTGGTGAAGAACCTCCCGTCCCACCACAGAATATCAAACCAATCGCAGATGCGTCTGCTGGGGAGCCCTACAAAGGATCTGTCAATTCACAGATTTTTTTTAATGGATCTGATAGTTATGACCCTGATGGAAGTATCGTGACCTGGTTGTGGGATTTTGGTGATAATTCCAATGCTGGCGGAAAGATTGTCAGTCATACTTATTCAGAAGCAGGGTCTTATACCGTCACCCTTACTATCACTGA
>JBFYMQ010000029.1:0-19404 GCA_041304825.1 Thermoplasmatales archaeon | reverse complement strand
GTTATTTGGGCTTCTACCTATCCCGATGCTTCGGAGGAAGACTGTGTCGTATACTCGCTTTGAAAAAGCTCGCATCATTGGCGCAAGAGCCTTACAACTGTCCATGGGGGCACCCACGACCCTAGCAGAGGTCCCCAAAGATATGATTGACCCTGTTGAAATCGCGATGCTTGAGTATGACGAAAATGCTATTCCTATTACGGTGAAACAGAAGGAAATTAAAGCTTAGATTTGAGGCATGACTATGGCGGAAGAAAAACAACCAATGGAAACAGAACAAACCATGATGGTTACTGAAGAAATCTACATGACATCAGGTGTCCATATCGGCACGAGGCAGAAAACCGCTGATATCAAAGAGTTCATCTATAAAGTACGAAACGATGGCCTGTACATCATCGATGTGAAGAAAACCGATGAGCGGATAAAGGCGACTGCGAAGTTTCTTGCGAAATACGACCCAGCGAAAATCCTTGTTGTATCGGTCCGTCAATACGGGCAAAAACCGGTAAGAAAACTTGGGGAAATAACTGGGATGCAGGTGCTGGACGGCCGATTCCAACCCGGGACATTGACAAACCCGAATGCGAAAACATTCCTTGAACCTGAAATCATATTACTAACAGACCCACTTGCCGATATTCAGGCGTTGCATGAGGCAAAGAACATTGGTATCCCTGTCATCGCCTTGTGTGATACGAACAACGAGACAAAATACATTGATTATGTCATCCCAACGAACAACAAAGGACGACGTGCGCTTGCCTTAATCTACTGGTTGCTTGCCCGAGCGGTCCTTCGGGAGCAAGGGAAGATCCAATCGGATGAAGAATTCACAGTAACCGTCGAGGATTTCGAAGCAGAAATTTAAATAGTTTTTTGAAATCGTTGCGCATGTAACCAGCTCAAAGGAGATACCGTTGGAAGAAAAAATCACTGACAACATCATCCTTATCGGTACCGCTCATATTTCTGAAGAGAGTGTTCTTGAGGTACGAAAAGCCATTGAGACTTATAAGCCGGACATTGTGGCTGTTGAGTTATGCCAACGTCGTTATGATTCTATTACCAAGAAAGATAAATGGGAAAACACTCCAGTGACCGCTCTGATTAAGTCCAATAACTCGTATTTTATGCTTGCACAAACCTTCTTATCTTCGATCCAACGGAGGCTTGGTGAAGAGTACGGGGTGGAACCAGGCTCTGAGATGATCGCTGCGATGCAAGAGGCGGAGAAATACCATCTGACCGTCGCCTTGGTTGATCGTGACATCACCGTGACGCTGAAGCGTGCCTGGCGGATGATGGGGGTCCGGGAGAAGTTCAGAATTGTCTGGGAGTTTCTTAAAGCAATGATTGGGTATGATGCCGAGGAACTCGAAGAGCTTGATTTGAAAGAACTGATGAAACAGGATGTTCTTTCTCAGATGATGGAGGAGTTCAGTAAAATTGCCCCCAGTGCTGCGAAGGTGCTGATTTCTGAGCGGGATCAATATATTGCACAGAAAATCTATGAGGAAAGTAAGAAAGGCAAGGTCGTTGCAGTCATCGGCGCTGGTCATCTCAGCGGGATCAAGAAATATCTGGAGAATCAACCGCTTCATGCCGACCTGCAAGAGTTAGACCAAATACCAAAGAAACGCTTTAATATTGTGAAGGTTGTAGAGATCGCTATTCCCGTTATTTTTTTTGGGGTGATTGGGTGGATTATCTACTCGACGGGGGTTGACCCCTGGAATAAGATTAAAGATATCTTCTTAGTTTGGTTCTTAGTCCATGGAATCCTTGCTGGTGTTGGCGTCGCAATCGCACGAGGCCATCCACTCTCGATTCTCACTGCGTTTGTCGCAGCTCCGTTCACATCGCTGGAACCGTTCTTCGCACCAGGATGGTTCGCTGGGTTAGTCGAAGCAAAACTTCGTAAACCATTAGTGAAGGATTTCCAGGAGCTCAGTAAGATTGAAAGTATTCGTGGTTTTTTGAAAAACAAGGTCATCCGTCTTCTGATGGTTGTTGCTTTGGCGAATCTCGGGAGCATCATTGGAACGATCATTGCACTGCCTTGGATTCTGAGCCTCGGGCTAGGCTAAATGTTTTTATCCAGATTCCTTATAACTCGTATCAATCGGTACGACTACTATGTCTGAGCGACAGAAGTTCTACACCTCTTTTCATGATCTATCCCCCAGGGAATATATGTATATCCCTGAAGGAAGCCTGCAGGTTGGAAAACCAGGGTCATTTAGCAGGATTGAAGCTGGTCATCTGATCATCGCGATTACATTACTTACGATTGCGTTTTCCTTTACCTTTTCGAAGAACAATCTCCTTTTTTTCTTATTAGGTTCACCGATCGATATTGGATCTTACTTTTTTTTTATGCCAATTGCTTTTGTAGGGATCGTCACTGCGTTTTTTATCCATGAGCTCGCCCATAAGTTTGTCGCACAAAAATGTGGGCTGTGGTCCGAGTTTCGTATGTATCCACGCGGATTGATACTCTCGCTAGTTGTCGCTTTTTTTACGGGGCTTGTGTTCGCTGCCCCTGGAGCAGTCATGTTCCGAGGGAATGCGAACCCGTCTGATACGGGAAGGATCGCAGCCGCGGGAGCAAGCGCAAATATCGTTATTGCAGTGTTCACCTATGTATTGTATCATTTTATTTTTTCGGACATGGGATTCTGGGGAACACTTATTGGATTTATCTGCCTGGTGAACCTCTTACTTGCGACGTTTAATTTACTGCCGTTTGGTCCTCTAGATGGCAAGAAAGTGCTGATGTGGAGGGAAACGGTGTGGTTCGTGTTGTTCTCGGTTTCTGTGTTGTTGCTTAGTGGGATGTTTATTGGTGGGAATCTGCTGGCGAATTTTTTTACATAAAACCCTGGGGGAAACGTATATATTGAGCATGTCAGATAGTTTTTTGGATGAAAACACTGGGTGTGTACACCAAGGATTTTTCGTTATATCATGATATCATTAAAGGTTTAAAAAAACGAAATGTCGCATATGTCTCCTTGGCATCATCAGAGGACATCCCAAGAAGAATCGGTGTGATCCTGACGTCGCAAAAAGAGTTTCACCGGATTTCATTAAGCAAGAAAGTCGCTGCGGATACCTATGATTCCATTGAGTATGCAATTGATCTTGCGGTACAAAAACTCACCGGGAAAGAGTTGTACTCGAAGATTTCTATTGGTATTGACCCCGGGGAAAGACCAGGTATCGCGATTGTGTGTGATGATATCCTTTTGCAGAAGATTCAGGTGGACAGCCCTGAGAAGGTTATGGGGGAAGTGAAACGTTTTTTAAAATGCTATCCCTCGAAAGAGACCTATATCCGGATCGGGCATGGGTCGGTGATCAATAGGAACCGCATCATCAACTCTTTGATTCCTCTTGAGGTGCCTATCGAGATCGTTGATGAGACGCGTACGACGCCGGCTCAGCAGAAACGTCGAAGCGTCCGGGATAGCGAGGCGGCAGCAGCGATCGCGTTGTTGTCTGGTGGTCGAGTCCAATCCACACTACCCATAGAGACGTCTCGCGGGGCGATTAAGAACATCCAGCGATGGAGCCGGCAACTCAGTGAAGGGAGATTTACGATCTCTGAGAAGACCGCGCTTCGGGTCTTACAAGGGGAGCTGAGTCTATTGGAGGCGGTAATGAAAGAAAAAAAACCAACTTAAAGCTCTTTTTCCTGGAGAAATATATACTGGATTTCGTGTCATCACTAAAGAGTAAAAAACACCTAAAAAAGATAATGAAAATCAGGTTGGGAAAACGCCTGATTTCCGTTTTTTATCAATCGTTTTAGGTTTTCGTAAACTGCCACCACGCCTTCAACTCAGTTCCATCATTTGTTTTCAGGATGTTCCCTCAGGATCTCTGAACGCAGCATAGACACGATAGGTGCCTGTCCCATGCTGAAGATTTGATGCTCTGATTTTCCCGTTGAAAATCGTGTCAAGCGCAAGCTGACTACCGCTGTTGATGGTTCGTGGTGTGGTCTCGTTCACAGTATCATTATCAAGCACCCATTTTGCTTGTGAACTGTTGTAGAGCACTGTACTTTACACAAGCGATCCAGGAGGATAATATACATGTCCTCCAATTTGTTTTATTAGACTTTTAATGTAGTGGGAAGCAGATTTCTGTCCTCGGATTTTCTATTTTTGAACATGTTTTTTTCTTATAAAATCATTATTTTTATCCATATGATTCTTGTAAGAACATCTCTGATTTTTTATTTTGGTCAGTTTCACGAGTTTTACATCCTACTTTCGGAACTACTGGGTCGACCCAAATGTTTATGAGTATCGGACATATGTTCCTTGGGTAAGAGTAATGGAATACCGATACGCACTGATAAGTGTCTTTGATAAAGAAGGTATCGTTGATTTTTCAAAAGGACTCGTTAAGCTGGGGTTCGCTATTCTATCAACCGGTGGCACCGCCGCTGTTTTAGAAAAAGCAGGAATCACCTTTACAGAAGTATCTGCTGTGACTGGGTTTCCTGAGATGCTTGACGGGAGAGTCAAAACCCTTCATCCGATTATTCATGCAGGGATTCTAGCTCGACGAGATAAGAAAGAACATCAAAAAACACTGAAAAATCATCATATCAACATGATCGATGTTGTGGTCTGCAACCTATATCCTTTTGAGAAAACCATACAAAAAACTAACGTAAGCATCGAGGAGGTCATCGAAAACATCGATATCGGTGGACCAACACTCATCCGGGCGGCTGCGAAGAACTACACTGATGTTGTGGTGGTCACCAGCCCCGAGCAATATCCGGAGATTCTCACCGCTTTACAAACAAAAAAAGGAGTATCTCAGGAACACCGTGAATCATTAGCGATCCAAGCTTATTCGCATACCGCTCAATACGACGCGATGATCGCACAGTATCTGAGAAATCGATGGACTGAGGAGGTGTTACCACAGGATTTTTCAGTGACGATGCGGAAGATTCAGGAGATGCGTTACGGAGAAAACCCGCATCAAAAAGGCGCGTTTTATAAAAGTCTTCCGCCAGTTGATGAACCCTGCATCGCCACCGCAGAACAACTGCAGGGTAAGGAACTCTCGTTTAACAACATCCTTGATGCAAACTGTGCTATTGAATGTATCAAGGAATTCAAGAAACCAGCTTGTGTGATCATTAAACATGCGACCCCCTGCGGGATCGCCAGCTCATCAGCATTGCTTCAAGCATGGCATGATGCGTACGCAACCGACATCTATTCTCCCTATGGCGGTATCGTCGCGTTTAACGGAAAGCTGGAACACGATGTCGCACAAGAGCTATCAAAATATTACCTGGAAGTGATCGTCGCACCAGGTTTTACAAAAGAAGCACAAGGGATATTGCAAGCGAAGAAAAACCTCAGGCTACTACGACTTCAGGATCTTGAGAAGGAACACAAACGAAAAGGTCTGGATGCCCGCAGTGTCGTCGGAGGCTACCTTATACAGGAAAGAGATGTCTGGTTCGCAGATCAGAAAACCTGGAGGGTCGTGACCACAACCAGACCAACAAAGGACGATTTCATTTCCATGGATTTTGCAGTAAAATGTGTCAAACACATCAAATCAAACTCTGTGGTGTTCGTCAAAGGTACAAAGACAGTAGGTATTGGCGGTGGACAGACATCACGTGTCGATGCAGCCTGGATTGCCACCCATAAAGGGAAAGACAACATTAAAGGATCGATCATGGCCAGTGATGCGTTCTTCCCATTCCGGGACGCGGTGGATGTCGCGGTGAACGCAGGAGTCAAAGCAATTATCCAACCCGGTGGCTCCATCCGGGATACCGAAGTCATACAAGCGGCAAACGAACATGGGATAGCAATGGTGTTTACCGGACAGAGATACTTCCGACATTAAGAAGAAAACTAAATGTTCTTAAAGAGAACGTATTATCAGTAACCAATGGATTTTCAAGTAAAACTTAGAGACGGACCAGCCCGCATGGGACATCTTACGATGGATAAAGAGCATATCATTACACCAAATATCCTTTTCCTTCACACAACCCGATGGAAAGCACCGGTATTCTCCAACATCATCTTGACAAATGAAACTCTGAAAAACAAAAAACCTGCGATACAAATCGGCGAGAGCATTTTTTCAACAACAAAAAACAAAACACACAAAAACCACTGTTTGGAAAACTTCCTCATCTACCCAAAGGACGTCACCACCGAATTACATCTGAGTGCTACTGTGCAAAATAAAAACACTAAGTGCTGTATCGTTCCAGGAAAAAAAGAACTGATACAAGACCTGGTAAAAAAGAATGATGCAGACCTTTTTATCGTTGCCAACGCGACTCAATTGTTTTCTCATCAATCGTATTTTATTGATTTCATCACAACGCTACGACAAAAAATAGGGTATACGAAGCTTATCTACCTTCCGTGTGTTGGCGATCCAACAAGCTTTGCGCTCCTTACCTATATAGGTGTCGATTTCTTTGATTCGTTTTCCGCTATCATGGCAGCACGAAACGAGACATTTCTCTTCCCAACAGGTTTTTATAAAAAAAACCAACTGACAGAACTCCCTTGCAGCTGTCCGACCTGTGCCACAACAAAAGATGCTTCTTCGATGGAATATGAAGAAATCGTACAGCACAACTACTCAATACTTATATCAGAAATGAAACTAGTGAGGAACGCGATATCTACGGGTTCGCTACGAGAACTTGTCGAGACACGTGTACGCACCAGACCACATCTCGCAGCCCTGCTACATATCCTTGATCTGAATCATTACGAATTTTTAGAAGAACGAACCCCGATTGTTCGGAAACAACCATTGATAGCGACCACTAAAGATTCCCTTCTACGACCAGAGATCAGACGATTCCAGCAAAGAGTCACCCAACGATATGAAAAACCAGAAAATGCAAAGATATTACTTCTGTTGCCATGCTCAGCGAAAAAACCATACTCGTTTTCTAAATCCCACAAACTCTTCCGAGAATGTCTATTAAATCAGGCGAATCCGTCCGTGGTACACGAAATCATTCTGACCTCACCGCTGGGTCTTGTCCCAAGGGAACTTGAACTCACATATCCTGCATCCAGCTATGATATCGCAGTGACCGGTCACTGGGATGAAGACGAAAAGAAAATGATTCGAACACTGCTTCAGGAATATCTACAGAAAAATGCGTATGATGCGACTATTATGCATATCTCCCCAGTGATGCAAACATTCGTAGGTGATGTATTGAAAAACCCGCAGGTAACCTGTAAGGATTCACCAACATCCGCTGGATCCCTTGCTATGTTATCGAGCGTGCTGCAAGAACTAACATCACGTTACGACCGTGTCAAGCCACACACCCGGGTGTATGAAAACATCAGATCACTTGCTTGCTATCAATTCAGTCCTGCTCTTGCGAATCTGCTGATGAAAGATTGCACGATCAGTGGAAAATACCCGTATCAAAAAATTATGGATAAAAACACACAACTCGGGATGTTGACAGAAGAAAGAGGACTCCTTTCTTTAACGATGGATGGTGCGAACCGGTTAAAAGAAACAGAACAGTATTGGGTAGAAATCTCCGATGATTTCACGTTAAAAGGATCGGTATTTGCCCCAGGGATAACCGATGCAGATGACTCAATACGGATTGGTGATGAAGTCTTAGTAAGAAAAAAGAACAGTCTTTGCGGTGTTGGTGTAGCCCTCATGAACGGAAAAGAAATGACAGAATCGACTCATGGAGAAGCAGTAAAAATCCGCCATCACATCTAGGTTGGATTTAAGTCTTGTTTTACCCCGCAATATGGACAGGAATACACATGAATATTCTGGTCTTGGATCAGGTCGACTCCTTCAGCCCAGACCATGATTGTCTCTCCGCAGTTTTGACACTGAAATTTTTTATGAACTGATTTTTTTTCAGGAATTTCCAGCTGTATCTGCGATGGCTTTGAGGGGATAGATCCGATCATCCCGCAATCAGGACATGTTAACATGAATGGTTTTTTGTTGTTCTGGTTTGATTTTTTTATAGCGAAGATACCACCGCACGATGGGCATTTGAAATGCTGTAGTTTTCCTCTGAGGGATTTTTCAAAGTCTTCGACGATTTTTTGGACAACTGGTTTCTTTTTTTCTCGAGATACGAGGAACAAAAAGGTGAGAAGAATAAGAATTCCATACAGGGCGATAATACGTTCCAGCCATTGTTCATGATAGAGAATATCCCAAAGGGAGAACACAAAGACAAGAAAAGCAAAAAAGATAATCGCGATAAAAGGCACGGTCCGACGGGTGATGAAGGTCATGGGGCTCGTCTCCGTATCCCATATAATGCAAGCAGTATTATGACGATAAAGACGATGAGAGAGGCGGTCAGATACGCCCAATTCTCCTGTAATTGTTCAAAGATTTTAGACGAGGAAGCGAGTTTCTTTAACGGGTTGGTGCCTTGTTGATATTCTTCTATGTTGGTGATACCGTCGCTGTCTTCGTCATCTGATGCATCGTTGGAATCATATGGGTCCAACCCATATCTTTCTTCCCAGTCATCTGGCATTCCGTCATTATCGGTATCATCCAGGTCATCAGTGATCCAAAATGTTTTTTCATCTGTGGTTCTTTGGTTTCCTATCGTATCTTTCACCGCGATTGAAAAAACATATTTTCCAGTGTTTTCGTATGTTTTGGTATAGATGTACTTTATGTCATCTGGGGGATTGTTCATAGGATGAGTTTCAACCTGGTCGTCTGGTAACTGTATTGTCACTTCGACAGATCGTATCCCAGAGTAATCTGTAGTGATGCAGCGGATTTCTACAGGCCGGTTCGGAAGTTGAACGGAGGGATTGACACCAGAATAGGTGATGGTCGGCGGTGTCTGATCTCCTGTGACGATGAAATTTCCGGTTATTAAGGATTGGTTTTTATTTGGTGAAAGGTCAGTTGCTTTGATGTTGAAGTCATGTCTGCCGAGTTGTACGGTCGTAAACAGGTATTCATATCGATCGTTTTCTTCTGCAGTCATAGTGATGTTTATATAAGTCCGGTTCGGGGTTTTAATGGAGATAACAACCGTGTCAATGCCTGATGCATCGGTTGCTTTGACTCGGATAAGAAGTTGGTTTCCGATTTCAATGGATGAAAGATAATCAAGGTTGGAGAGAAGCGGCGGGTTTCGTTCTGCTGCGATGATTCGGAGGACATGATAGAGTGGCTTTTTGTTATCTGTATCGTTCTTGTCTGGTGTCTGTGTGGTGTTCAGAATTTGGACCCCTACAGCCCATTCTCCGTTAAAATTTGTTTTTCCATAGCGTGTCTGCTGCCAGGTGAGTGTTACATTTGTTGACATGTTTTTCTTCAGGCTAAAGGTTGTGGAGTTTTTGCTTTGTGTGTACAACATGGTGTGATTGTTTTGATTTTGTTCGCAGTATAGTACGATTGTATACTTGGTGGCGTTTCCATCTCCTTTGTTTTTGATATATGTGGTGATCGCTACCGGGTCTCCCTCGTCGACTGTTGGTGGTATAACAGTGATATTTTGCACAACGAGATCGGGTATTCCTTCAACAGTGAGATTTTTTGTTATGATGTTGTTACTCGGGTTTGAATCTTGATGATAAATAATTTTAAACGAGACAGTATGAGCTCCTTTGCTTACGTTAGTCCAATGGAGTGGCTCGAGTGTCTTGTTTTCATTTTTTTGAATCGTGAGGTTTTTTTGAGTATCTACGTTGTATAAATTGTCGATTATAAGTGCGACATCTACATATTTTACGGTGGTGTTGAGTGCACGGAGGCTTGCTGTCACAGTGACATCGTAGCCTATGTAGCAGATTTCAGGTAGACTGAGGGAGGTGGCTACTAGATCAGGTCTGCCGATGTAAAATCCGACCGTCAGTGGAGCGGTTTGATATCCTGCATCATCATATCCAATAATCCGTATCGTCCAATCACCGATTGTTGAAAGGTTTTCTATGGTGTTATTCCAATGAAGATTATCTTGGGTGTTCAGTGACATGCTAAAGTTTAGGTTCCCATTAAAGAGCACCTGAGCGGTGACGTTTTTTGCTAATGCAGTTGTTTGCACCTGTACATCCAGCGTTTTAGGGGGAGGGTAGAACGTATCAAAAGAATTGGTAAACTCAGGCCACCAGCCTTGGGTGGATACCACAAAAGCATTTACTGAGCTGGAGGCTGAAAGGTTTATGATTTCAGTCATTGGGCTGCGGGTTCCTCGATTTTCAAGAACGTCAAAATAGATACTATAAAGGGATGTTTCACTGACTCTCCAGGAGAGGGTGCCGATAGCGTTTGTGCGGTTGTGAAAGACAGTACTTTCGTTGAACCAAGTTGTGTTGACGACAAGCATTGTTCCATTCGCACCATATTGTATTATGGTGATGGTGGAATTATCGAATGTTTTGTTCACAACGTGCAATGATTCTAGTAGGAGGGTAAAATTAAGGGGAAGTGAGATGTTGCCAACACCGGTGATATTGTAGACTCTTCGATAATGCCAGTTGGTGTCCCACCAGAGGCTGGTAGAGGTGGTTTCTAGGTAGTTATTTGATTGTGACGTTTCTGTGTTTGTTTTTATTGAGTCAATGGTCAGAGGGGAATCTTGTGGCGATGTTTCTGCGATGCGCATCATGGGAAAAACACTGGTGATAAGAAGAAAAATGATGCTAAAAATATACATTTTTTTACGGTTTGTGTTGACTTGCTGTGGCTTTGATTTTTTTACGTCAACCATGACTCCCTCGCATCTTATATAGTATTGCTATTTATGTCGTAATATTTGTAGTTTTCTATCGAGTCTAGATTATATAAAACTAGAGAAATTATATTAATTTTAATTCTTTTTTATATTCTTTCCATAACAAGTGATTATTGGTTGGGACGAAGTAAATGAAAATCGATGTATGATCCTATAGCGACAGGGATATAAATAGTGACACCAGGAAGCGATATTTTCGTTCGTAATTGCGCAAAAACCTTATCGGGGAGGAATCCTTTGCCTGAAAAATTAAAAAGCTTCGAGTAGGCTAACAGCATATCCCCATGGAAATACGTGGTGCTTCCAGGGACAAGTTCACCAGATCCAAAAGATCCTTCTGCGACTAAGTATTTTTGGTTATTCTTGACCCCGTAGTACATGACTACAAGGTCTGTTGCGATGAATGGTATTTTTGTGGGGTTGATGACTTCTAGGGTCATATTGCCTTTTAGTCCGCCTCGTGCCCGTGAAAGATCGATATCCAGGGAAAGTTCTAGGGGTTTATCAGGAGGAACGAATTCTTCGAGATTTGGAATGGTAATTTCAATGCGAGCTGTAATGGGGAGTGATTTGTTGATGCCAGCGATGTATGCCCCGGCGTCTGCATGAAGAACGATAAAGAGTGATTTTGCGTTCAGTGCTTCAATGATAATGGAGCCTGCTCCTTTGATGATGACGTTGCTTTCTGCAGGGATTGAGGCACCAGGGATTACGAAAGAACCTACGTTGGTTCCTGTTTCAGTGGTGATATTCATAGTTAAATCTTTTATGAACATTCCGAAGGGGTTTTGGTTTGTTATCTCTATTGCTGTGGTGAGGTTGACAGCATGTCTTGTGATGTTTCCGAATTCAGCGCGAATCGTTATGCCAGGTATTGCTATTTTGTTCAGCGCTTCCTTTAAGGAGGTAAGAACCGTCACCTCAAGTGGTATTGTTTTTGTTATAATGCCATAGATGTTGACGCCAACAACCCCGGTTATTGTACTGCTGAGGAGTCCGGAGAGATTGCCTTTCATGACGATTCGGTCGTTTGCTGCATAGCTCTGATTGGATTGACCAGGAATAGATCCTCCTTCGATTGTTAAATTTGTGACTTCTTCACCGTCTGTTGTCCTGGCTACAATCTGAAAGTCTCTC
Source organism: Thermoplasmatales archaeon (assembly GCA_041304825.1). Classification (GTDB taxonomy): domain Archaea; phylum Thermoplasmatota; class E2; order DHVEG-1; family DHVEG-1; genus SM1-50. Next base: position 7,478 of record JBFYMQ010000029.1, on the reverse strand, counting down.
AGGATCATCTCAAAAGAGTTCGGGTTGTATAATTGGATCTCGTGATGGATGATGATTTCATCGGTGTTAATTTCTATTACATCAACTCGAAGTGTTGTTTTTGGAAATGCTAAGACTTGGACATCAATAAAAATGAGTGCGGCAGCAACGATGTTGATAAGAAATAATGCTGTTAGGATTATTGCTAGAATCGTCTTTTTTGTCGCCATTTGATTACAGAGACTCCCGCGTCGTTTATATAAAAGTGAACTTATATAATATATATATTTTATGATTGAATGCTTTCGGAAGGCGATTTCATGGAGGAATCAGAATGGTATCTTGAGATTTTATTTGATGATGAAAGAGCGGTATTCGAAGAGTTGATTGTAGAGAGGGCAACGAGCAAGGATGTTTTGCAGTCTATCAGGGAGTCGCAATAAGGGATGACCCAAACCAGAAAGAGGAGCCAGAACAGAAGGAATCCATCTCTGATGATGATTGGTCGTGTTGAGCGGGATTTCGGGGAGAAGAAGACAGGAGCAACGAATGTTATCAACATAAAGGGAGTTCTGTGCAATGGTTGAGGTGGTGTTTTTGTAAATTCCTTCCGCCGCATTGGGATTGTTCAGGCATCGAGGATAGTTAGATGAAGAGATAGCGATTCGAATCTGATGACCTGTGTTCCAGACGTACGATGTACTCCAGAGGTCAACATCCACCTGGTAAATAGTGCCAGGTTCCATCAGTTCCCAATGGTCAAAACCATTCCGATTTCGCATCCGAAGGATCCCATCGGTTATCAACATCGAGCGCCCATCTGGGTAGACATCGGTGAGTTTTACCGTAAAATCTGTATCAGGACAATCAGAAGAAACAAATAACCGTGCTTTTATCGATCCGGTCGCCTCATAGGGTTGTTCGAGCACAGGGCTAGTAAAAACAAGGACATCAGAGCGGTTTTCCACAGACCGCTGATCAAATGGACCCGCAGGGATGTTGAGATTTCCTCCGCCAACTGTGGGAACCGGGTTGGTTGGATCATAGTAGTAACTGAACTGTTGTTCATCCGTTGGAATACTGGTTTGAAGGCTGCCGTCGGTCTGTAGGTACCACGCACGCTCAATGAAAGGGATAGGCCAGTCATCAGCATACCGCCATTCATTACCTGAGGCATTTGGGTCTGTGACATCACCCATCACATAATAGGTAACCGCTGGCCAGGTGTCATAATCAGTAGGACCGTCCATGGTGTATTCGTTGACCATTTGCCAGAATAAAGCTTGGGAGAAATTATCAATGGAGTTATCCGGATAGGTTAGTTCCCCCTGTTTTGTGGTTCCTGCGCCCCCATGGGTCCATGGCCCAAGGATCAGCTTGGATTTTCCTTGCGCCCCTGGTCCTCCTTGATGCTGATATCCTAGGAACCCGTCGATGGTTCCTTGGGTAAAAATATCATACCATCCACCGATATGAATAGCTGGCACGTTGACCTGATCCCATTTGTCTGCCAGAGAAATGTTCGTCCAATAATCCATTGTGTAGTTCTCATGATCCCAGAGCTCAGGTAAGACGTAGGTGCTCCCCTGGTTTTTTAACCATTCCTCGACAAGGTTCTTTCTGAATTCGCCTCCAGGGTACATCGCATGTGTGTACATATCGGGTGTGGCGACCTGGATGTATTGGCAGGCGAGCTGTGATGGATTTGCTCCTGCAGTCATGTATTGGGTGATTCCTAAGGCGGATCCACCAAAGGTCGCAACTTTCCCATTTGACCAGGGTTGCTCCGCAATCCATGAAAGTGTATCAGGCCCATCGGCATGGTCACTTTTAAACACAGTATCGATCCCTTCCGAAGCAAATCTGCCTCGCATGTCTTGAATTACGGTAGGCCAGCCGTTCTGAGCCCAGTTCATCCCAATAAAAACCAACGCATTCTTATTATAGGGAGTCCTGATAAGAATCACACCATGCTGCTGACTCGGTTGTTTCACATACACATCGGTAGCAAGCTTTACAGAATCACGCATAGAAACCATATGGTGCTTTGGGGTCACACAACCAGAAAGCAATAATGAAACGAGAAGAATACATAAAATTCCTACACCAACTACTTTCTTATTCTTCATAGCATCACCCTTATAAAACCATTATATCAAGCATATTATATATATTGTTTCCTCTGTTGTCACTGAGTTTCTTTTTGACGTTTTGACATTTTCACAGATCAATTATAAATATCTAAAGAGACAGAACCCACCATGCGTTCCACTCTGAGACGAGCTGGAAGTGAGGTGAAAAAAATGAAGCAATACCAAAATAAACACTATGGCGGGAATGGGGAGTACAAACAAGGGTATCGTAAAAATTATAAGAAAAAGACAACACCGTATTACAATAAAACCACACGGCCTTGGAAAAACTATCAAAAATCGATTCGCTCAACATAACATCGCAGGATTAACTCTGTCTTATCTCTGCCTACTTGCAATCTCAACTACCACGCCTTTCTTTTTTTTGATAGACATAACAGACTATAAGTAAGAATACGGCATACCGTGTTACGTTGCGGATGCATAAGACAAAGACAGAGCTTCTTGAACTAATCGCTGACATCAAGCCAAAAAAAGAATTTGAAAAAGAGATAAACAAACGCTATAAAATCTCCGATGAACTCATTGATAAGGACACCATCGCGTTCTTACTTGTTGACGAACTAGGTAAGAACACCCAAAGTATCACAAAAATCTCTGATTTATCTCCAAACGGTGATTATACCGTTGTCGGGAAAGTTCTAAACATCTCTGACTCAAAGACCTTTAAAAGAAAAAATGGTGCCCCTGGAAAGGTCATCAACCTGGAGATAACAGATGAATCGGGAATTTGTCGGCTCGTCCTATGGAACGGGGACATTGACTCTATAAAAAACAAAGATATCCAACAAGGGACTTGGATCAAGATTATCAATGGCTACACCAAGACGGGGTACACCGGTGGTATAGAAATCCATCTTGGCCGTTGGGGGCTTCTTGAGGTTCAGCCAATAGATGTTGCAACGCAGTCGCAACTCCCGAAGAACCACTCTGACGAAATCACTGGTGTGTTAGTACTCAAAGAAACAACCAAGGCGTTCTTCAAAGACGATGGTGAGGTTGGTTTTGTTACAACGATTACAATGAAAGAACATAATATAAAAAAAGAACTGATCCTGTGGGATCGGAACGTTAAAGATATCCAAACCTGCCATATCGGAGATATGATTACTCTGAAAAATGTCACGAAAAAATGGTGCAACGGTAAAACAGAGTTCCATGTCACGCGGAATGACTCAGTTGAGAAACACAAATAAACCTGCCTTTTTTTCTTCGAAATTGTAATATAAACCTTCTTTGTTATGAAATACCAAGGAGGAGGTTGCATCATGCGGCCGCATTATCAACCGCCCCGTGATAAACAATATTTTCATACAAAACAAAAAATCGATAAACGAGACATGGCTGCTCTCAAGAAAAAGGCTGTGTTAATCCAGCGGAAAAAGCAGTTCATCCGCTATGAGGAACGTTTCATCAAAGGTTAGCATCCGCCTTGGATATACTTCTTTTGTTGCTCAAATGCGAGTTGTGCTTTCTGCAGTTCACGTCCCAGGTACAGGTAATGCTCCGGGCGTAGACTGGGAACTTGGGAGGCGATCGTATCTGATAAGGCATCAGCCTTGGTTCCTGTGAAAACCTTTTGAAGAACCCCTGAGACAATCCGTTTATTTTTGTATACATTTGAGTAGTACTCGACACGGATGCATTTCCTATCGAGTTCGATGACAAAAAAGCCCCGGGGGTCAAGGATGACGTCTTTTTCTGTTGTTTTTTTCGCTTTAATCAAAGGAATTTCTCTATCCACCATTCAGAATCTCTCCTGCGGCAGCAAGGTTTTTTAATTTTTGGAACGCGATGTCACGGGGGAGTAAGCGTTGTCCGCAATCAGGCGCGATTTGAACTACGTTTCCATTAAAGACAGTGATTGCTTTTTTGACATGGGTAACAATTTCTTCAATGGATTCAATCCTAACATCATCGGATTGGACAGCGCCAACGCAGATGTTTTTTCTACAGGGGTACTCGACGAACACGTCGAACAGATGTGGTGATGCTTTAAACTCATGGGAAAGCACATCAACGGGCATATCGACGAGTTGAGGAATGATACGGGTTACGTCACCGCAGACATGCAGACGGGTTGGACGAGATAATCCTTCCGTTATTGTTTGAATGAGTTCCGAGGCGTACTCTGGTAGTTCATTGGAAAAGACTGGTTCATCGATGCTGATGAAATCAACGTGTTTAGCGAGAAGCTCTGCTTCTTTTCGAAGTGCATGAGCAAAATCAAAGGCGAGTTCTTTTTCATCATGATAAAATGAATCGACAGATGATTTTGTAAGAGTATACGGACCAGTGATTACCCCGATGAGCCTGACGTGTCTTGGAAGGAGTCGTTTCGCAAAGATTTGATCCGTTACAGTGATGGGAGCTTGGTATCTGACATGTCCGATAATCTCTGTTCGTTCTCGAATCCTGCATCCTTTCAATTTTCTGGTGAATAACTGGATAAAAGGATCCCTGGTTTGTCCATCTGACACGTAGGTGATGCCTGCTGTTTTCATGTCATGAACCGCTTGTTCAATGTATTTCGACCAGGATGTTAGCTGCTCAGTAAAATAATCATTCATTAAATCCTGGGTATTAATGGGGATTGGATAAGACCCGATGACGCTGGTTTTTATCTTCTGTTTCATTTGAGCAGTTTTCTCCGAGGATGTGATGCCGCAGGGCTGATACCAAAATAATTCTCCGTGTACTCGGAGATGAGGATATCTTGCCATGCGATGAGGGGAATAACCAGTTCAGCGTTTTCTACTGGACCGAAGAGTGCGTAGTCTCCCCCAAAGAGAGGGATGGTGTTATTGGAGGCGACATCCACTGTTTTTTTTGCGAAGGGAAAATCGTTTAACCATCGTGATTTCTCAACAACGTTATGAATCGCACAACCCGTTGGAAGACCGTATTCTTCCTTAATAACCGGAAGGGCAGCGATAGCAGCGCCACTATTCTCGCCAGGGGCGAGTGCGGCGGTATCTATGAGGAGTTTTTCAATACCTACATCCCGAGCGGTTTTTAGAAGGCCGGCTTCAAGCAGATGTGCCCCGTTCTCTAACACCTCTATTTTCCCATCGGGTGATTTATCTTTTGGGTTGAACGCGACAATGATTGCTGCCTCCGGCGTATATGTTTTTAATGCTTCGTTTTCTTCCTTTGTTATGCCGATATGTATGGAGTTATAAATTGTTCGAGGGAGTAATTCTCTGCGGGCAAGTTTTTCCAATGTCTGTATCTTTAGTGAAGGTTCAATGATATCAATGGAGAAAGGCTGTTTCTTTGGAATTACTTTTTCTATAAATGAGAGAATTGGTTCGATATACTCAATTTTTCTGATGAAAAAATCAGGTACGACGGGAATCCCAGTCTGCTTACTGCGTTCATAGAATATCTGTAGGTGTTGTTTTGCATCGTGAAAATCAGGTTCCCCTTTGAAGAACAGCCCGCCAAAAAGAACTGTTGGGTACATTCCTGGTTGTCCACCGATGGATATCCCTGAGATGTCGAATACCTTTTGTTCTTTTGTAAACGAAAACATTTATGTGCCTCTCTTCCGTATTTTGCCTAAATAATCGATAAGTATCCTTGAATGTAACGCTCGATTGTCTGTGAGGGTGACGGTAGCCTGCGGTTTCAATCGAATCGCGATGTATGGTTCTCCGAAAGACGGAGGTGCTTTTCGTACGCATTCAGCGATGATGTCATCGATTTTTTCTTTTTGTTTTTCCCCGATTAAATCGATGACGGTGAGTTGAGCTTGAAATCTCTGGATTGCTTCTTCTTTTAAGTTTTCGATATATGGGATTGCTCCAGGGGCTTGGATGATGCGATGGTTGTGGTCTATCCCGTTTTTATGTAAGGCGATTAAGGAGGATCCTGAACGATGCCCTCTTATGTCATCGCCGCAGAGAACAAGGAAGCGGATCCATGGGTTTGAGATTGTGTTTGCTATGATTTTTTCAATACCGATGTTTTCTGTTTTTAATGGCCCGTAGATTGCGACGCTCTCAGGGGGACTGTACTGTATGTTGAGGAGTACGACAGCGACGCATCCACTTACTGCACATGCGGTGAATTCACCGCCCCAGGGGTAGTACTCATCGGTCATCCAGAGCTTGCCTCGTTACGATAGCGTAACTCGGTTTGCTGATTTTAATCTGTCGGACTGACTCGGTAGACGTCAAGGTCCTCACCATCATATCGATGAGAAGCGATAATCGTGGCTGATAATCGTTCATTTTTCAGAACCTGTTCTAGTTTGGAACGATTTGACAAGGAACTAAAGATAAAATAGGCGCACCCATTGGGTTGAAGATGTTTGTGAAGCCCATGGAGGAATCTCGTGGTGAGCTTCAGACCAGTTGACCCCCCGTCTGTTGCCGTGTCGAACCATCCTCCGGTTTTATCGTTTTTTTTCGTAGGAAGATATGGTGGATTAAAAAGAATCACGGTGAACCGTTCATTGGTTTTCAGCACTGAAAAAAGGTCACCTTGCCGAATTTCTACAGTGCCTTTGAGAAGACGATGGTTTCGTTTGATATTCTGTCTCGTGAGTTGCACGGCAAATGGGTTGATGTCTGTACAGAGCACCTGAGCTCCTTGACAAGCGCAGGCTAGCGCAATAAGACCACATCCAGTACCTAGTTCTAATATCGAGTCTTTTGGGTCAACCGTAATGGATTCAAGCAACAGGTAGGAATCCTCGGCGGGATCGTATACTTCAGGATGCAGTGCAATGGCTAAGTCTCCATAATGAAACATCTGAGGATTTGTAGATGGTGCTTTTATCTTGGATCTCATAATATGTTGGTGAAAGAACAATGCTATTAAAATATAGCTACGGAAGGAATCGAATATTACTCAGTACTACTGTAAAATTTTTTCCTTGGGGGGGTTTTTTATGAGACGTAGAGAAGTAAAAGATTAAAAACAATGTGAACTATAATTGTTCAGGTGTGAAAGATGCCTCATGTGGTGCTAAATGGTATTGTAACTGTTGATGAGATCTTCAATGCATGGAATGGTGTATTTATCCGCAATGAGAGTGGAATTCTAAAAACTGATAATATCTACGAAAGTCGCGATAAGATGACTATTCTTCTAGAAGCATTAACTATTGAAGGTGGTATGAAAAGAAGTTTTTTTGCGATGATTGGGAGAAGGGATGATGGTGTGGTTGTAAGGATCTACCAAGGCAGCGAAATTGAAAAGACTGTGGGGGTTAAGAGTATTTTATCTGAAATAGCAAAACAACTGCTTGTCGCATTCCCCCAATTGACAATTGGGGAAACGAACCTTTTGGAATTTTTAAGATAATCTTGGTTGTGATAAATACAAGGCGCAATTTGT
>JBFYMQ010000028.1:0-19469 GCA_041304825.1 Thermoplasmatales archaeon | reverse complement strand
CAAAGAAGTCGGAAAAGTATATATAGTTAACAATTGTTAATTTAATATATAGAGTGAGACAGAAATGAGCATCATCGACTTGACTTCTATGGGGGAACCGCAATCTGAGCTACAAAAAGAATTAAACGACCGGCTCAAAAAACTCCAAGACGAAATCTCAGACTATTGCTTCCAATGCGCAAAATGCACCTCCGGTTGTGAGTCGCACAAACTCCTTGAATTGGAGCCTCATAAAATCGTCGCCCTTCTCAAAAGAGGATTGCTTAACGAACTGGTGAACTCCGATGTTATCTGGACCTGCATGACCTGCCTGAAGTGCCGAGAACGCTGTCCACAACGTGTCGCCCCTGTGGAGATTTTGTTTGCCTTGAAAAATATGGCAGTAGCAAGTGGGAAACAAATCCCAGGAAAATACACAGCCATGCTCCAATCTATACTCTCCATGGGTTTAATCCAAGACATCCAACAAACCACGACCCGAACGAACAAAACAGTGAAACGAGACGAACTCAAACTTCCTCCGCTTTCAAAACCAACTGATGTGACGAAGTTCCAAACAGGAATCATGAAAATCGCAATGGAAAAGGTATAAACACGATGAAGAAGAAATACGCGTTATTTCCCGGTTGCCTGATGCCCACGGAGCAGTACGCCTATGAACTTTCATTACGAGAAACACTCCCATTGTTAGGGGTGGAACTTATCGACGTGGAAGGATTCTCCTGCTGCGGGGAACCCATGAAAAGCGTCAACCAACTGCTTACGATATATCTTTCTGCACGGAACCTGGCAATCGCCCAGAAACACCAACTCGACATCTTTGTTCCCTGCGCCATGTGTCACCTCGCACTCACAGAATGCCAACATATCCTTGAAAAAAATCCTTCGATGAAGGACCGCATCAACGGAATGCTTGCTGCAGAAGATCTCACGTATGCAGAGAAAAGACGAATCGTCCATACCGTCGATCTTCTGCATGATGAAATAGGGATCCAAAAGATAAAAGAACATGTGAAAAAACCATTGCAGGGATTAAAAATCGCTGCACATTACGGATGTCATACCATACGCCCCAGAGAAATTGGTCGACCGGATGACTCAGAAAACCCACAGAAAATAGAAGCAATACTTAAAGCACTTGGCGCCGAACCGATAAACTATCCACAAAAACTTGATTGTTGCGGGGCACCCTTACTTGCGAACCTCCCTGAGTCAGCACTGACAAAAACAGGGCAGAAACTTCAAGCAATCCAAGAACAACACATCCAAGGGTTGGTTGATGTGTGCCCCTGGTGTCATAAGATGTTCGATTCTAGACAAACTAAAGCAGGGGAAACGGTTGCCGCAAAGCTTGATGTCCCTGTCGTCTACCTCACTCAGTTGCTTGGTATCGCATTTGATATCTCTGCGGAGAAACTCGGATTGGACCTGAATCTCAGCCCAGTCGAAAAGCTCCAGCAGGAGGCGACACAATAATGCGTCGCGTCGGCGTGTTCATCTGCCATTGCGGAATAAACATTGCACAGAACGTCGATGTCAAAGCACTCACCGAATATGCAAGTCAACTGAATGGCGTCGTGGTCGCAAAGGAATACAAATACATGTGTTCTGACGTGGGCGCGACCCTCATTAAAGACACGATTAAGGAATTCAAACTTGATGGCGTGGTCATCGCGTCCTGCTCACCACGCATGCATGAACATACATTCCGGCGTGTCGCAAACGACGGCGGAGTAAATCCGTATCGAGTAGAGATTTCCAACATCCGTGAGCAATGCTCCTGGGCACATAGCAATAAAGAACAAGCGACAGAGAAAGCAAAGTATCTGGTTCGTAGCTCCGTATCCAAAGCACTCTCCCTGGAGCCATTGAAACCATCAACCTTAAAAGTAATCCCTGAAGCTCTAGTGATCGGAGGAGGCATCGCAGGGATACAGACATCGCTAGACCTTGCCAATGACGGATTCAAAGTCCATCTGGTGGAACGAGAACCAAGCATCGGCGGGCATATGGCACAACTGGATAAAACCTTCCCGACCCTTGATTGTTCCTCTTGCATCCTGACACCAAAAATGATGGAAGTCGCGAACCATAAGAACATCGAACTATTCAGTTATGCAGAGATCGCTAGCATCGAAGGAAGCATCGGGAACTATACCGTCAAAATAAAAAAGAAACCACGCTACGTTGATTTGGAGAAATGCACAGGATGCGGTGATTGTGCCGCTGCTTGCCGCCTCAAAGACAGAATCACCAGTGAATTTAACCAAGGGATGGGAAAACGAGGCGCGGCTTACATGCCGTTTCCCCAAGCAGTACCCTTAAAATACGTCATCGATGACAAAAAATGTCTGTTCCTTACCAAAGGCAAATGCGGTGACGAACCTCTCTGCAAGAAAGCGTGTGCACAAAATGCAATAAATTTTGATCAGAAAGAAGAAATCATCGAACGGAAAGTCGGTGCAATCGTGGTTGCCACCGGATACGATGTCATGGATCCCACCTTAGCCTATGAATATGGATACGACCAGTCACCTGATGTCATCACGACCCTGGAATTGGAACGACTCATCAGCTCCTCCGGGCCAACCAAAGGAGAAATCCAGCGGCCATCAGACCAGCAAAAACCAAAGAGTGTCACCTTCATCCTCTGTGTCGGCTCTCGTGATGAGACGCAATGCACCTGGTGCTGCCGCATCGGGTGTATGACCGCGTTAAAACAAGCTTACCTCCTACGAGAAAAGCTCGGCGAGGACGTTGAAATCAACGTCTGTTATAACGATCTGCGTTCCTTTGGCAAAGGCTATGAGGAATTCTACCGTAAGGTCCGAGGTCTTCATACGAACATGTTCCGCGGCCATCCCTCAGAGGTACGGACCATGAAGGATCATCTCAAGATTGACATTTTTGATACGACAACTAATAAGCTCTTTGAAATAAAAACCGATATGGTAGTTCTTGTCCCCGCGATGATGCCACGGACCGATGCGACAGAGTTTGCACGACTCCTTCATCTGACATTAAGCGGCGACGGGTTCTTCCTTGAAGCCCATCCGAAACTCAGACCGGTTGATACGTTTGTAAATGGGATTTTCATTGCTGGATGCTGCCAAGCACCCAAAGACATCCAAGACACCGTCTCACAAGCAAGTGCTGCAGCTTCACGCGCAGCGACAATCCTCTCCCAAGACGAACTGGAAATAGACCCATTGATCGCCATGGTTGATGAAGATGCCTGCACCGGGTGTGGAATCTGCGTCGAAGTCTGCCCTTACGAGGCACGGACGCTCAATGAACGAAAAAGGATTGCTGAAGTCAACGATGCATTGTGTGCTGGATGCGGTAACTGCATCGCCGCTTGCCCCAGTAACGCATCGATTCATAAGAATTTCACAAAGAAACAACTCCTCAATATGGTAGACGACATCATGTGAGTCTTACGAGTATGAGCAAAGAGAAAAAACATCAGGCCACCTCTGCCCATAAACATGGATCAGTTCTGGTCATCGGCGGAGGCATCTCGGGCATCCAATCATCCCTTGATCTCGCCGACGCGGGATTCAAGGTATACATCGTAGACCGTGGGTTATCCATCGGTGGTACGATGACACAGCTTGATAAGACATTCCCAACAAACGACTGTGCGATGTGCATCCTAGCCCCAAAACTCGTTTATACCGGACGACATCAGAATATCAGCATTATTACCAACGCCGAAGTCACCGATGTCGCAGGGGAAGTCGGCAACTTCCATGTCACCTTAAAAAAATATCCTCGGTTTGTTGATCTTACAAAATGTAACGGGTGTGGAGATTGCGTCCTGCACTGCCCGGTATCCATGCGCTCTGAGTTCGATGAAGGACTCACGACTCATAAAGCGATTTATCAACCATTCCCACAGGCGATACCAAACATCTTCGCGATAACGAAAAATGAAGGCACATCCCCCTGCAGGATCGCTTGTCCTGCTGGGTTAAACGCTCATGGGTTCGTCGCCCTTGCAGCACAAGAGAAATTCGCTGAGGCGTTCGAACTAATCAAAGAGACGATCCCATTCCCGGGATCACTCGGTCGTATCTGTTATCACCCCTGTGAAACAGACTGCAACAGGAAAGACATCGATGAACCAATCTCCATTTGTCGTATCAGACGATTTATTGCAGATTATATCTATGACCATCCGGAGCTGTTAACAGAGTACAATAAAATAAAAGCAGAAAAACAGCAGACCAAAGAAATAACCGAAACCAAGAGGGGAAACGGTCAAAAAGTCGCTATCATCGGTGCTGGTCCTACCGGGTTAACCACTGCCTATGACCTTTCAAAAAAAGGATATAAACCAGTGATCTTCGAGGCAGAGAAATTTAGCGGCGGTATGCTTCACTATGGAGTACCTGACTATCGGTTACCTAAGGAATATCTGCACAAAGAAATCGACCCACTCTGCGAGCAAGCACAAATCGAGATAAAAAACAATCAGAAACTCGGAAGGGATTTCTCAGTTGCTGACCTTAAAAAACAAGGATTCAAAGCGATCCTCCTTGCAATCGGAGCGCATAAGACCCGTGCTGCAGGGATTGAATGTTGCACCGGGACAGATACCTGTGTTTTAGAAGGCGTTGAATATCTCAAACAGCTCAACAGGAACATGATAGCTCCGGAATATTTCAGAGGCAAGACTATCTTGGTCATCGGTGGTGGAAACGTCGCGATGGATTCAGCACGTACCGCACGACGACTGGGTGGGAACGTCACCGTCCTGTACCGTAGGTCTCTCAAAGAGATACCAGCGCATAAAGAGGAAATCCAACAGGCACAAGCGGAGGGGGTTGAATTTCACTTCCTTACCGCTCCAACAAAATTACAAAAAAAGGAGAAAGACACCTGTCTGCAATGCGTGAAAATGGAGCTAGGCGACCCGGATGTGTCAGGCAGACGGCGACCGGTCGTCGTCCCGAACTCTGAACACGATATCCCCTGTGACTACGTGATCTTTGCTATCGGCCAAGAGCTTGATACAAAGTTGATGGAAGAAAACAACATCACCGTATCCAAGTCAGGCTTTATCGAAGCACATCCGCTCACATTACAGACATCCCAGGAGGGGGTGTTTGCTGGTGGTGACGCTACCACCGGTCCTGCGTCAGCCGTGGAAGCAATAGGGGCAGGTCATAACGCAGCAGAATCTATTGACCGATTTCTCAATAATGAAGATTTACTTAAAGGACGGGAAAAGAAAGAGCAAAACACAGCCCAAATCCCAAAAGAAGCTTTACGAATCCCACAAAATCGGGAACAACCACCATTGCTTCCTATCGAAGAGCGAGTGAAAACATTTGCAGAAGTTGACCAGGGATTAAACAAGGACCAGGCCGTACGTGAAGCACAACGATGTCTGAATTGTGCTGGATGCTGCGATTGCCAACAATGCGTCCTGTATTGTGGACCCGGGGCAATCGATCATGACATGAAAGAAACAACAGAGACCATTGATGTCGGTGCTGTGATCGTCTCACCAGGGTTCGCCGAATACATCCCACCAAAAGCAGATAGCTATGGATATCAGGTGTACCCGAACGTGCTGACCAGCATCGAGTTTGAACGGATGTTATCCGCCTCAGGACCCTATAAAGGACATATCAAACGTATCTCTGATGGAAAACCATTGAAAAAAATTGCTTGGCTCCAATGCATCGGCTCACGTGATGAAAGTTGCGACCGGAAATATTGCTCTTCAGTCTGTTGTATGTATGCAACCAAGGAAGCAGTGATAGCCAAAGAACACGAACCGGGTGTCGAGACCCATATTTATTATATGGATATGCGGTCGTTCGGGAAGGACTTTGATAAATATTTTGACCGTGCGCAAAATGAATATGGTGTCGTCTATCGACGCTGCCGCATCCCAAAGGTAGAGCAGGATCGGAAAACGAAGCAGTTAACCATCCGCTATGTCAATGAGAAGGGACTTCTGCAGAATGAAACGTATGATATGGTGGTGCTTTCTGTCGGTTTACAACCTTGCGCCTCACTTGGTCATCTGAGCAAAGCCTTAGAAGTCAATCTAAATGAATACGGTTTCATTGAAACAGAGGTGTTCACCCCGGTTTCCACCTCGCGGGAAGGTATCTATGCATCAGGCACAGTGACCGAGCCAAAGGATATCCCGGAGAGCGTCACCCAAGCATCCGCAGCTGCTGCTGAAGCAGCAAAATCAATCGCAGAAGCACGTGGCACCGAAGTCGTAGAAAAAACATACCCCGTCGAGCGAGACATCAAAGCCGAGTTCCCCCGTATCGGCGTGTTTGTCTGCCATTGCGGAATCAACATCGCCGGGGTCGTCGATGTCAAAAAAGTCGTCGAGGTCTCAAAAACACTGCCCTATGTCGTGTATTCAGATGACACATTGTTCACCTGCTCACAAGATTCCCAGGAAAAAATAAAGGAAAAGATAAAAGAACTTAATCTCAACCGGGTTGTCATTGCATCCTGTACCCCTCGTACGCATGAGCCATTGTTCCAGGATACACTACGTCAGGTGGGATTGAACCCTCATCTATTTGAAATGGCAAACCTTCGTGATCAGAACTCCTGGGTACATAAGAACGCCCCGGGGAGTGCGACGGAAAAAGCAATCGATGCCGTACGAATGGCGGTTGCGAAATCCTCTGATTTGTATCCAGTTCGTCATATGCAGATTCCTGTGCTTTCAAGTGCTTTGATTATCGGTGGTGGTATTGCTGGGATGCAAGCCGCCCTATCCATAGCGGATCAAGGATACCAGGTGTATCTGGTTGAAAAAGAACCAGAACTTGGTGGTCATCTCAAAGACATTTACCTCGGAGCCCATGGAGAAAAACCCCAGGATCTCCTGAAACAAACAATCGAACAAGTCACAAGTCATCCTCACATTCAGGTGTTCACCGAAACAACGGTGAACCATGTTTCTGGGTATGTTGGGAACTTCTCAACGACACTCGAATCACACAAGAAAGAGAAAACACCCACCGTTGTTCAACACGGGGTGATAATCGTTGCGACCGGTGGCCTACCATATCAGCCTAAGGAATATCAGTATAAGAAAAGCGATGATGTTGTGACGCAGACAGAGTTTGAAAAAGACCTTTTCTTGGAAAAACCGTACCTGAAAGAACTGAAAGAAGTCGTGATGATCCAATGCGTTGGCTCACGAAACGATGACCACCCGTACTGCAGCCGGGTGTGTTGCTCCGAGGCGTTGAAAAACGCAGTACGATTCAAAGAGATAAATCCAGATGCATCAGTCTATGTGCTCTATCGGGATATCCGGACGTATGGATTTCGAGAGGACTTCCTGTATCAAAAAGCCCGGAAGAAAGGCATCCTTTTCATTCGTTACGAGGAGAACGAGGAACCCAAAGTAACCATCGAGAATGGGAAACTTTCCATAAAAACCAAGGAATTAATTCTCAACAGAGAGCTACATTTGCATCCTGATAAACTGGTGCTCAGTGCCGGAATCATCCCTCAAGAAAATAAACCACTCGCACAACTGCTGAAAGTCCCACTGAACCAAGATGAGTTTTACGCCGAGGCACATGTGAAACTGCGTCCCATTGATTTTTCTGCTGATGGGATTTTCCTCTGCGGCCTTGCACACTCACCACGGTTCATCGAAGAATCAATCCTGCAGGCAAAAGCAACCGGTGCTCGTGCCGCAACCATACTATCAAAGAAGTATCTTGAGACTATAGGGAATATCGCAAAAGTGATCTCCCGGAACTGCGCAGGCTGCCAGTTGTGTGTCGAAGCCTGCCCTTATGATGCGATCAGCTATGACGAAGAAAAGAAAATCGTAATCGTCAATGAAATCCTCTGCCAAGGATGCGGAGCGTGCTCTGTCGTCTGCCCAAGTGGAACGTCGCAGCAGAACACGTTTACGAAACGTCAGATTGTTTCAATGATTGATGCGTGTTTGGAGTAAGAGAAAATGAGCGAAGAAAAAAAGAACAATAAGAAGGAAGACTTCGAACCAAAGATCGTCGGGTTCCTCTGCAACTGGTGTAGTTACGCAGGGGCGGATCTTGCTGGTACAAGTCGTATCCAGTACCCGCCCAATATCAGAATCATCCGAGTGATGTGCTCAGGGTCTGTTGATTCGATGTACATCCTTCGTGCGCTACTTGAGGGCGCCGATGGGGTGTTCGTCGGGGGTTGTCACCCAGGTGATTGTCATTACATCGATGGAAACTATAAAGCGAGACGACGAATGGTGTTACTTGAAAATATCCTTGGCACGCTAGGCTTAGAAAAAGAACGCGTATGGCTCCGATGGATCTCCGCTTCGGAAGGTCAGAAGTTTGCTGATACGATGACAGAAATGACCGAATCAATACGCAAGCTTGGACCAAATCCGATTGCGAAACACTGGAATCTGTAATGGAGGAAAAAAAAATGACGCAGAAAATATTCAAAATCAAGGACAATGATGTAGTCAGCAGTACCAATGAGTTCCTCAGACATCTTCTCTCATCAGGAAAGATCCAGGCGTTACTCGTTCCGCAAAGTACTCCTTCCAAAAAAATCGCTTACCCAGTTTTGATTGCAGATCCAAAAAAGCTCCATGCTGACATTATCGCCCCGGTGCTCCCCGTTGCAACAGCCACGGTGGTCTCAAAGATAACCAAGGTTCAACCACCCTCAAAACCAATCGGGGTGGTCATGCGAGCCTGTCAAATCCGGGCGCTCATCGAACTGGTGAAACTGAATCAAGCAAACCTGACAAATATTGTTATAATCGGCGTTGATTGCCCAGGTACGTTTCCAATTAACGTGTATGCAGAGTTCCCGGAAAAGAAGACCCCAACGCACTTCCTGCTTGAAACAATGGTGAAGAAATCCAATGACGCAGAACAATACCTCCGTTCCGCCTGCCAGGTCTGCAAGGACCCAATTCCAACGAACGCAGATATCGTTCTTGGTTTCTATGGTTTTGATATCGAAAAAGAAATCATCGTCGAGGCACACTCCGAGCTTGGAAAAGAAATTTTAAAGGACATAACCCTTGAGGAGATACAAGAAGTGAAAACCCGGGAGAAAGCAGTCAAAGAAATCCGTGAGGAGAAAGATAAGAAACGAGCGGTGTTTCTAAAAGAAAAAGAAGGAATCAAAGGCATTGAAAAGGTCGCTGAGTTTTTTGACAAATGCGTCAATTGCCACAACTGCCGACAGGCTTGCCCGATCTGTTATTGTAAAGAATGCTTGTTCGACTCCGCAGTCTTTGACGCAGAGGCATACAAATTCATCAGGAGAGCAGAGAACAAAGGACTGTTTAAAATGCCCAGTGACGCGCTGCTGTTCCAACTAGGACGAATGAACCATATGATCCTTTCCTGTGTCGAGTGCGGGTTATGTGAACAAGCATGTCCAAATGCCATCCCGCTGATGGAGGTGTTCATCCCCGCAGCAGAGAACGCGCAGAAAGAATTTACGTATCGTCCTGGGAAAGACAAAACAGAGAAGGTCCCGATGATCGTCTATCGAGAAGACGAGTTCTTGGAGGTAGGAGAAAAATAATATGGATGTGATTGACTCCCGCAAGGTCGACCCTGACTTCAAGTTCCAGATAGCAAAAGAGGAAGGTGGAGAAGGCATCCTGAAATGCTTCGCCTGTGGTGCTTGTACCGCCCGATGCCCTGAGATGGACGTCAAACCAGAGTGGAATGCGCGGGTGATTATCAGGAAGGCATTGTTTGGGTTAAAAGAAGAGGTTCTTTCCAGTGAGTTTATCTGGATTTGCAGTGCTCACTTCCGTTGCCTTGAGAAATGTCCACAGAAGGTCAATGTCAAAGAGGTCATGAACACTGTACGGGACGCACGGCTTCTTGAGGAGCAGATAGAGGATGCTACCGGGAAAAAAACCAAGAGATATCTTGACATGGATTTCAAATACAAGATCACCCAAAGTAAAGGTGGAAAAGACCTCTACGAATGCTTCTCCTGTGGTACGTGTACTGCAGGGTGCCCAGAACGGGAGCTTGACACACTGTATTCCCCACGGAAAGTAATCAAGAACGTGCTGCTAGGCATGAAGGACCCAGTCTTCTGCAATAAGTTTGTTGAGATTTGCTCGTCGCATCATCGGTGTTTCACCCAATGTCCGCAAGGGGTAGAAATCCCAAAGCTAATGAATGCGATTAAAAACATCGCGATCAAAGAAGGGTATATTCGAGAATCAAAATAGAAGGCTTATGACAAAAAAATCTGAGACGATAGGAGCGGTTGCTGTCATCGGCGGTGGCATCGCCGGAGTACAGGCAGCCCTCGATCTAGCTGACATGGGCTACAAAGTCTACGTCTTAGAAAAGTCACCGACCATCGGTGGCGTTATGGCCCAGCTTGATAAGACATTCCCGACCAATGACTGCTCCATGTGCATCTTATCCCCAAAACTCGTTGATTGTGCACGTCATCAGAACATTGAGATACTCACCAACACCATGGTGGAAGGACTTGAAGGCAGCCCTGGGAATTTCATCGTGAAGGCTTTGAAAAAACCACGCTATATCGATATAGAGAAATGCACCTCATGCGGAAGCTGTGAAGAAGTCTGTCCAGTTTCTCTGCCCAATGCGTTTGAATATGGACTGGTGAAACGCAAGGCAATTTACAAACCGTTTCCGCAGGCGATCCCAAATGCGTACGTGATTGATAAGGAAGGAGATGGGAAGAATCGCGGTTGTGTCGACTGCATGCGCTGCGTCAAGGAATGCAAATCTGGTGCGATTAACCATGAGCAGAAACCTGAGAACATTTCTCTTCACGTCGGTGCTGTAATCATCGCAGCGGGTTCACCACCATTTGACCCCGTGATAAAATCAGAGTTCGGTTACAAGAAATATAAAAATGTACTAACAAGTGTCGAGTTCGAACGGGTCTTATCTGCCTCAGGTCCGACACAGGGAAAAATCCTGCGACCAAGCGACCAGAAGCACCCGACGAAAGTAGCCTGGGTGCATTGTGTCGGCTCCCGGGATGCATCGGTGAATCATGAGTACTGCTCTGCGATGTGTTGCATGTACACCGCAAAGGAGGCAATCATTGCCAAGGAACATGCATCTGATATTGAGCCAACCGTGTTCTACATCGATGTCCGTTCATATGGGAAGGATTTTGATAAATACATCAATCGGGCGAAGAAAGACCACGGGCTTCGATATGTTCGATCGAGGATCTCCGAAATAACCGAGGATCCCAAAACACAGAATCTTTTCATAAAATATGAGGATGATACAGGGGACTTCAAAGAAGAGACCTATAACCTTGTGGTTCTATCTGTTGGGTTGTGTGGCGCTGGTGAACGACGTAACGAACTCATGGACATCCTTGGGTTTGATGCCAATGAATTCAATTATATTCGAACAAATGCAGATGACCCTGTCGTTATCAGACCAGGAATTTTCGTGGCAGGTTCTTTCTTAGAACCACAGGCGATTCCTGAGTCAGTGATGCAGGCATCTGCTGCTGCAGCGAACGCTGCTGCACTATTGAAGGATTCACGGGGTACGCTGGTGAAGGAAAAGAAGTATCCTGCAGAGAAGAACGTGTCTGCAGAGAAGCCCCGCATCGGGGTGTTTCTCTGTCACTGTGGGATCAACATCGGGGGATACGTAGATGTCCCTGCGGTCGCTGAATATGTTAGGTCACTACAGGATGTCGCTTTTGTCGAGACGAACGTGTACACGTGTTCTGAGGATACGCAGAAGAAGATTGTCGATGCGATCAATAAACATGATTTGAATCGTATCTTGGTTGCAGCATGCACCCCTCGGACCCATGAGCCGTTGTTCCAGAAAAGCCTACGGGACGCTGGACTCAATCCTTATTTGCTTGAGATGACAAACATCAGGGAGCAGTGCTCCTGGGTCCATATGGATGAGCCAGGCAAGGCAACCGAGAAAGCGAAACAGTTGATCGCGATGACGGTCGCAAAGACCCGGTTTTTACAGCCAATCCAGGAAGCGGAGATCCCAGTTCTACAGAAGGCGCTCATCATCGGTGGAGGTATTGCTGGGATGACTGCAGCGTTGTCTCTTGCCAACCAGGGCTATGAGACGGTGTTGGTAGAAAAGGAATCAACGCTCGGCGGATACTTACACAAAGTGCATTATACTGTTGATGGTATTGACATCCCGCGATTGCTCAAGGAAACGACCGAGAAGGTCTTGAAACATCCTCTTATTAAGGTGCATACAGGCTCGCAGGTGAAAACGTTAAAAGGGTACGTCGGTAGTTACGAATCTGCAATTCAGACACCAACAGAGGTCATATCGTTTTCTCATGGTGTAATCGTTGTTGCTGTCGGTGCTGATGAATACAAACCGTCCACGTATCATTACGGGAAGGATCTCCGAGTTGTAACACAGTCAGAACTGGAAAAAGATTTAAGCGTTCTTAAAAAAGAGGATATCAAAGATGGCGAGACCTTTGTGATGATCCAGTGTGTGGAGTGTCGTGATGAGAAACGACCGTACTGCAGTAGGATCTGCTGCATGCAGGCGATAAAAAACGCTTTAAAGATTAAGGAGTTAAACCCACGTGCTGAGGTCTTTCTGTTGTACCGTGATCTAATGACTTATGGATTTAAGGAAAAGTACTATAAAGATGCGCGGGAAAAAGGCGTTATGTTCCTGCAGTACGACACTGAGAAAAAACCAGAGCTTGAGACAAAGAACGGGTTGGTTGTGAAAGTCCATGAGCCAATGCTAGGGGAACTGTTAAAGATACCGGCGGATCATCTTATTCTTTCGACAGGATTACAACCGAACCCGGATAGTCCTGTTATCGGCAAGCTACTGAAGGTTCCGGTGAACGATGACGGGTTCTTCCTTGAAGCCCATGTGAAGCTCCGTCCTGTTGATTTTTCGACGCGCGGTGTGTTTGTCGCCGGGAACTGCCATGCACCAAAGTTCATCAGCGAGTCGATTTATCAGGCGCAGGCTGCTGCCGCGCGTGCTGCAACGATCCTGTGTAAGCCGACGCTCAAGGCTGAGCCAAATGTCGCGTTTGTGGACGATGATCTCTGCAGCGGATGTAGTATTTGTATATCTGTTTGTCCGTATAACGCGATTGAGCGAGTCGAGGAAGAAATCAATGGGAAAAAAGTAATTCATGCAAGAATCAACGAAGGATTGTGTCAGGGTTGCGGGACGTGTGTAAGCGCGTGTCCGAGCAGCGCGATTCAGCAACGGGGTTTTAAGGACGCGCAGCTGCTTCCAATGATCGATGAGATAACGTGATTGGTAACTGAAAAGAGGGAGATTGTATGGATATGGAGATGACATTTCCTGGTGGAGAGAAAGTCGATGCTCAGTTTAATGGATTTACGGTAAGTACCGATCAACCAATTACGGAAGGAGGTACCGGTTCTGCTCCGGCACCATTTGACCTATTCCTTGTCGCTCTTGGCACTTGTTCAGGATATTATGTGTTGAGGTTCTGTCAGAGGAATACACTTCCGACCAAGGGGATGAAACTGGTTCTTACAGATGAAAGAAACCCAGACACTCATTTAATAAAAATGATTCATATCAATATCACGGTTCCTGAAGATTTTCCTGAGAAGTACCGAAAGGCTCTTGTTCGGTCTGCTGAATTATGTACTGTGAAACGTAATCTGGAGGAGCCACCAAAGTTCGATATCACGGTGACGACGCAGTAGTCAGTATGTATAAGTATCTCTTTTCTATTGCGTGGTAAGGGAACGACCATGACTGTAACGTTAGTGATTGGCACCCAATGGGGCGATGAAGGTAAAGGCAAGGTTGTTGACTATTATTCTAAAAACGCGGATTACGTTGTACGATTCCAAGGTGGTAACAACGCGGGTCATACCATCAAAGTCGGGGAGGAAGTCTACAAACTCCATGTGGTTCCCTCCGGGGTCATCCAAGGAAAGAAAGGGATTATCGGCAACGGGGTTGTCATCGACCCTGAGGTTCTGCTTCAAGAAATCGACGAATTGATACAACGAGGGAAAAAACCAAAGCTATTTATAAGCGACCGGGCGAACATCATCATGCCATACCACAAGATCCTTGATGGTGCTGAGGAGCAAAACCTTGGTGATAAGAAAATTGGCACAACGAAACGTGGCATTGGACCTTGTTACAGTGATAAAGTGGCACGGAATGGAATCAGAGCTATTGATCTGACAGACAGAGAAACATTACATCGTTTGCTAACTCGTATCCTTCCGCTGAAACAGAAAATGATCGATATCTACGGCATTAAGACTAAATTAAACGAAAATGACATCCTGGAAACATTTAGTAATTATGGGAAACGACTTGAGCAATACATCACCACGACCCATATTGAGCTGAACAAAGCTATACAGCAAAAGAAAAATATCCTCTTAGAAGGTGCACAAGGCACCATGCTTGATGTCGAATTCGGAACATATCCATATACAACCTCGTCGCATACAATAGCCGGGGGATCGACCATTGGTGCAGGTATCGGACCACGCAGCATTGATGAAATCATCGGAATTGTGAAAGCGTACACCACGCGAGTCGGTGAAGGACCGCTCCCCACTGAACTTCTTGACAAAACCGGGGAGCATCTTCAAAAAGTCGGTCATGAGTTTGGGACAACAACAAGCAGACCACGCCGCTGCGGCTGGCTTGACCTTGTCGTTGTGAAACATTCCTGCCTCATCTCTGGGGTCACGCATCTTGCAATCACTAAACTTGATGTGCTCAACGGGTTACCAGAAATCAAAGTTTGTACTTCCTATTTACTCAATGGAAAGAAAATCGACTTTTTCCCTGCTTCCATCGAAGACGTGATTACCTGCAAACCCCTCTATAAGAGTTTCAAAGGTTGGACGACTATGGATCCTTTATCTGCAGAATTCTTCGATCTTCCAAAAGAAGCACAATCGTACCTCCGGTTCATTGAAAAAGAAACAGACGTGCCCATCGGGCTTGTTTCTATTGGACCAGGACGAACCGAAACCATTGAGGTCTAAATAAGCTGTTTGACGGATAAAGCGGTTTGTATCCATCGTAGATACGAGTTACAGGCTGCTCGAAGGGAACTGATATCCTCAGATTCAATAGTCATCGTAAGTTGCTTCTCATGAATAAAAAACGTGACATTTGATTTTGGAATCTTATGTTTTATCTCGGGAGATAACGACTGAGCGATGATAGAGGCGTCTTTAGCGAATGAAAAGAAAAAAAGGAATGTCGCCTTGTGCGTCATACGCTTTTGATGCGTTTGGCAACCGTTGGTCGTTCCTTGTAAAACACCTTGCTTCCGCAGTAAGGACATTGCATTCCGATGTTTTTGACATCGAACTGGACTGCTTTCTTACACAATCCACATTTATACCTAGTCACTTGGATTCCTCCTCAGCAGGCATCTCGACAGGGAGCCCTTTGAGGATTTTTTCAGCAGCCACACCAGATGGCGTCGTAGGCATATACGCACCACCAGCAAAGACATTACCGCATTTCGAACATTCCCAGATGCTGGTGCTTTTACGTTGCACCGCTTTCTTACCGCATTGGGGACAGGCATGACGGAGCCGTTGCTGGCTTTCGACCTCTCGGATCATAGTTCGTGATTTCACACCGTATCGTTCTGCGAAGCGACCGGAGGTGCCGACTTTCTTCGTTCTTTTAGACATATTATTTCCCTGTACTGTGGTTAAGTTTCTTCCGTATTTCTTGCCCGTTATCAAGAGCTCCTTTTATAACTTTTTGTATCTCATCCCTGGTGAAGCTCCCAGAAAGTCCTTTCTGCATCGCACGAATATCACCGTTATGATCAGTTGCGACGGTTAAACGGACATCTGCGATGACTTCTTCATCAAAACACGGGTCAAAGAGAACAAAATCATTGATTTTGACGGCTGTACATGATATAGGAGGCTCGATCATTGGCAGAGGAAAATCATTTATCACATTTGGACCCTTGTTTGCTTCATCGTTTCCAAATGGTACCTCATCTAATCCAGGTATTTTATATAAATCAAGAAGTTTTTCCTGCCAAGAGCTTCTATCTTTTTCGTTCAACTCTTTTAAGAATCGAGTAACTGGAACCTTAGTCGTCAATAACGCAGCGAGCGCAGCAAGAGAGGCTGCATCAAATAAATTTCCATCGTAATCAAGAATGTGAATATCTATGAACACTAGCCATACTTTTTCACCAGGGGTAATACAGAGTTTTTCTAGTTGTATGACCTGGGATTCTCTGACACCTCGATCAACCACTCTTGCAAGCTCTATGGCATTTTCTCGGGGTGGACCTGACTCAAAATCAGGGGAAGCTAGAGGAACGAACTCTGCAGCAGTACTCATCACACCTGTTTTTGGGGTATCTGGAAATGGCTCCCCGATGTCCATTTTTATTCCACAGAGTACCTGGGTGTTGCCGATTTTTACGCGAGCAGAACCTTCTGCCTTGTTGACGACATTTGTTTCAATCTCAATGGTTCGATATTGGTTAAAGTCTCGTCCGTCGATACGTTTGCCCTGCTCAGCGAGCTTGGTGATGTAATCACGTTTTATAATAGGGACAATGGTCATTCTTGCACCTCCGCGGCAGCAGATTGATACTTGTGTATAATCGCTTTCTTCTGGATTTCTGAGACAGTTTGACAGCCTTTTACTGCAAGATCGAAAGCTTCGTTGAACTCGTCAACCGTCAGATGACCATCCATTTGTAACAACAACACTTCCCCCGTCCTTGGCGAAATTGCTATTGGGAGATCAGCATCCCCGAAGTTATCTTCTTCTTTTCCAAGGTCTAAGACCACTTTACCACAGATTTTCCCAGCGGCACAAGCGACAGGGATATCACGCATGGGAATCCCTGCATCCACCAATGCGACACCAGCAGCGGTAAGCCCAGCACAACGAGTTCCTGCCTCGGCATCAAGCACTTCGATGTTGACATCGATACTTGCGCGAGGGAACTGTTCTGTTAATATGACTTTTTCTAACGCCTCTGATATTACCTTTGAAATTTCAACACTCCGTCGGTCTGGCCCTGGACGTTTACGGTCTTCAACACTAAATGCTGCCATATTATAGCGTGCCTGCACAATCGCCCTCAGAGGATTCTGCGTGTGTCGTGGAACAGCCTCCCGAGGACCATAGACAGCAGCAAGAACCTTGTTGCCACCCCATTCCAAGGAACAGGAGCCATCTGCCCGATGAAGCACCCCTGCTTCGATTTTGATTTTCCGTAAATCATGTGGACTTCGTCCGTCCATTCGTCTTCCTTCACTGTTTATTAACTCAATGTCTGATTTCATTATCTTACATCCTTTGCATCTTTTTTCAAGAATTCTTCCATTCTATCCGTTAGCCCAAATGTTATTGCTTCTCGTTCTATCATAGAGATTGCAGATAACACCTTCTCAATGCCGTCGGCGTCTCCATCAATCCATATGCGCCCGTTTTTACCAACCTTAATACGACAACGGGTGTATTTTTGTATAATCTCAATCATCGAATATTTCTTTCCTATGATACGGCGGTACACCGATGGTTCAAATTCAATCAGATGACCGCCTTTCAGCTTGAATAGATTGCGGTCATTGAGTGTTATCTGAAGTTTCTTTGATTCATCAACGGAAAGAACTTTCGCCAGTATGGTATCACCGGTGTTTAAATATTTTTCTGTATCAGCGAATTCAATCTCCCAGGGCACTTCATGTACATGCAATAAAGCAGGGTACGGAGCGTTGATATCAACCATCCAGTTCGAGGTCGATGCTTCCTCAACAACACCGATGACAAAATCTCCAACCACGGGGTCATATCGTCCTTTTAAAGGTATGATATGAACGAATTTCTCTTGAATGTTCAGAACCCCGAGTCGTTCTGCAAGGATTTTTTTGTTTTCCACAAATGTACCACGACCTGGTCTAAGATCAGGTGTTTCACCAAGTATCTGACCTGGAATGACTACTTGACGTCCTTCATTTGACATAAAATCCAATATCCTTTTTCATACACCTATTTTAAAATTCTTGTTTCAACGTTTCCCTTTGTCAAAGTATTGAGCCGGTCATAAAAATCAGTTTGCATACCAGCAGGTAACTTCACGATACCAATCCATGTACCATCTGACTGCCATTCCTCCCGTTCAAGTGTGCCAAAGCTACGGACAGCACTGTACGCTTTGCCGACATGTTCTGGTGGGATTTTCACAGAAATTCGTGCCTGTTCCATGGAAATCGGCAGAAGCGGTCGAAGGTTTTCAAGGATGGTTTTCATCTGTTGGTTCACTGATTTAAACGGATCGATATGTACCTTTGCTTCATCCATAGCAAGCTCAATGCGGGTCCTTGGATGTGGCATCTTGGTTTTAGGGTCCATCGCGTTTTTTACTATTAAATCCACAATTCGTTTCTTTTTCTTCTCCTGCATCTCCCGACGCTGCTCTGTCGTCAGCTGGATTTCTCCTTTCTGGATAATCTCCTTGGCAATGGTTGAAATGTCAGTCGTGTTAAAGTGCTTCTGAAGGGATTCTACCGGCGCATGCGTTCCTTTTTTTGAATCGCTAAACACCGCATCGATCGCTAAGATTGAGAGGATATTTTCTGTTTTCCCTTCAATAATATGTTCTGCCTCATGAGGGTCAACGAGGACCTCAAAGCGATCTGCTCCTTTATGTAATCGTGCAATTACTGCGTTTTCTAAACTAACCAACTCTATTTACCTCCGATAGCTTTGGTTACAAAGACCTTTGTTTCCGCGGCGGTGAGGATATGAAACTTGACGCCACTTTTCACGACACCAATTTCGATAGCATCGGGATTGAGCTTTCCTTCAGTTCCTTTATGGAGCGCTTTTATACCAAGGTCAATTGCTTCGTCCATGGAGACGTTCTCTTTATAGTGTTCCTCGAAGTATGCCATCGCACCGGTACGTCCGGCTCCTTCACTTGCCGCTTTATATTCCATGAGAGCACCAGAAGGATCTGTGGAAAACAATCGTGCACCGGTTTGATCCACACCAGCAATCAACAATGCAGTACCGAAGGGTCGTACACCACCATACTGTGTGTAGGTTTGTTTAAAGTCACAAATCCGTTTTACGAGGGTCTGAACCTGAATCTTCTCGCTATATGTTATTTCATTAATCTGTGCGTCTAACCGGGCTCGATCAATTAAGGATCGCGCGTCAGCGACAAGTCCAGAGGTTGCACAGCCGATGTGATCATCAATCATGAATATCTTCTCAATGGAATCAGGCTCTATCAGTCGGGAGGTAATACGTTTATCGACAATTAAAATAGCACCATCTCGAAATTTCACTCCCACTGTTGTGGTCCCGCGTTTTACCGCTTCTCTAGCGTACTCAACCTGAAATAAGCGTCCATCTGGGGAAAAGACGGTAATCGCTCTATCATATGCCATATTTGATGGTTGCATTTTTTATTTCACCTCATCTTTTCTTCTGTTTTTC
>JBFYMQ010000027.1:0-19621 GCA_041304825.1 Thermoplasmatales archaeon | reverse complement strand
CTGTCGTCTTAGGTCGTAGATCTGTCGCTGGGTCATTTCATCAGTCATGGTTGTGACACCTTTGTTATTCTCTTTCTTTAATCATTTTTTCAAAATCATAATAAGGAGTTGTTATAAGGAAAACTGTTCCGCTCTCATAGGGGTGAGGACTTCAGCGGTATCTTTCAACGCTTCTGCAAGTGGTTTACGGTCGGAGCTGTGGAAGAGTACGATTTTTTCTGGGTTGCATTTCTTTGCAAACTCCACAAGCTCGCTATGCCCCGCATGCGCTGAGAAATCATAGTATCGGACCTCACAGTCCACTTTTTCGATGACACCGTAGAAATTTAGCTTCCCTTTTTCTATCAGAAGCCTGCTGTTGGTACCCGGGATTTGGTACCCGGTGAGAAGCACTGCACTTTTCTTATCATTTTTCAATTTGTTCATGTAGGATAAAACAGGGCCGCCGTCCATCATACCACTTGAGGTGACAATGACCTCTGCTTTCATTGCAGTCTTTCGGCTCTGTTCCGAATGGACCATGTTGATTTTCTTTAGTGCTTTTTTAAGGTCTTCGACAGACCGGAGGTACTTCGGATACTTCAAATAGATTTTTGATATCTTTTTACCCATCCCGTCGAACCAGACGTTATACCCGGCGTCTTTGAGTACGAGAAGGATTTCTTGCGAGCGTGAGACCGCAAAGGCCGGAATGATGGCAGTGCCACCTCGATTAATGACTTCCTCTATTTTTTCAAGGAATTCTCTTTCCAATTGCTTTCTGTTTCCATGTTCCCTGCCTGCATAGGTTCCTTCCATGAAAAGTATGTCGCAAGAAACTGGTTTTGTCCCTTTGACCAGTCTGGTATCAACGGTGTTCAGATCACCGGTGAATAACAGTCGTTTGTCTCCAACAAGTTCGAACATGAGTGCGCCAGGGATGTGACCTGCGGAATGGTAATGTACACTGTAGTTCTCGCCAAGCTCTCGTCTCTTCCCTGGTTCGACAGGGACATAGCTATGCTCTGCTTCTTTGACATCGGCACTGGTAAAAGGGATTGAGTAGCCATCCATCTGGGCTATCTTGACGGTATCTTTTTGTAATAAATTGCTTACGACAGCGGTTGGTTCAGTTGTGATGATACGGTGATCTGATTCTGAGCAAAGCCAGGGTATCATCCCACAATGATCAAGATGTGAATGAGTAAGGAATGTAAGGTCAATTGGGGGTGGCGGCAGTGGGAACGTTGGTGGTTTTCCTGGGGACATCCCGTAGTCGAACAGGAATTTCATGTCTTCGATTTCAAGGACCATCGCTAAATTCCCGACTTCGTCGCTGCCACCAAGAAATTGACATCGAATATTAGAATTCATTTACATCAAACCTTTATACAATCAGAGCCTCCTAAAGAAAAAAGAGGTTGATTAATGTTTGGTCATCTGTCGAGAGGTTGTACAATAAGTGTTGTTTCGTCTTTTTCGACGATGACGACTTTTGTATTTGTTTCGATTAACATATCTGATTTCGCCTGCCAGTACTCCCCTTTAAATCGGACGAACCCAGGTTTCAGAGGGCTTATCTGTTCGATTGCGACCGCTTGTTCCCCAATGAATTTTCCAAGCGATGGTTTTTTCTTTCGTATTTGGAGTATTTTGTACAGTAAGAATGCGAAAAAGAATGCGAACAGCACGATGACAATCAGCATGATTAATAATGCATCAGCCATGTATTCACCTGATATCAACCATTTCCGTGTCGGATAGTTTGGGATGAGAAATATCGACCCTATGATCAGGCAGATGATTCCTCCGATGCCGACGGCACCGAAGCCGGGGAGTGCGAATATTTCTACTGCGAGCAGTAAACATCCGATTATTATAAAGATTATGCTGAGTGTCGAGATTGTAAATCCAGACCCAATGAGGGCAAGTAGGATTGCAACAATCCCGAACACCTCCGCACCATACCCTGGTGATGAGATTCCCACGAATAAGGCGAAAATCCCCAGCATCAGGAGCAACGATGTCAGGATAGGATTTGAAATAAGTTTCAGAAGCTGGATCTGTATCGATGGGGAATATCGTATTTGTTCTGCGTCTTTTGTATGAAGCGTAATAGTACCGCTTGCAGTGGTGACGTTTCTGCCATCGATATCATTGAGCAGCTCGTCAATGCTTGACGCAGTGATTTCGATGACATTACTTTTTTTTGCCACGGTCGCGTTCACGTTCCTGTTTTCTGTTATAAAGAGTTTTGCGAGTGTTTCATTGCGATTATACATGACCGATCGTTCTTGGAGCCATTCGACGAGAGCGTTGATGATTTTCGAATCGTTGATGAATCGGGTCCCCTCAAGGGTTGTTTCGATAGGTTGGCAAGATCCAATAATCGTATGATCCGCCATCGCCGCAAGCGGTGTGGAAAGCAGGATGAAGGTTCCAGCGGACCACGCGGTCGCCCCACTTGGAGAGACATAGCCGATGATGGGGATGGTGCTTCCTTTGATGAGGGCGGCGATCTCAAAGGTTTGATCAAGCCCACCGCCGGGCGTATTGAGAAGAAGGATCACCGCTTGGGCGTTATCCGCCTCGGCTTGTTTTAAACTCTCAGTCATCACTTCAACGGTGGATTGGTCAATGGTATCGGTGATTTCAACAAGCAGAACGCTTCCGGTCTGCGCAGTCGTACTAACTGAGAACAAAAGAAGAAGAAAAAAGAAAAAAAGTAGAGGACTGTTACTGTGTCTCATTGTTCGGTTTTTTTCGTAACAGCTTTTGCTATTCCCGCCATGGTCCCGATTTCGCCACCCGGAACGATGATAAGGTTTTTTTCACGTGCTATCTCTGTGAGGGTCTGCAACTCTCGCAAACGTAACGCAATCGGTGTTTTTTCATAGAGTTTTGCCGCCTCTGTCATTTTCGCTGAGGCGAGAAGTTCTCCTTCTGCCATAATGATTCTTGATCGTTTTTCTCGCTCGGCTTCCGCTTGTTTTGCGATTGCCCGAAGCATCTCTTCTGGCAGTGAGACATCTCGTAATGTGACAGCGGATACTTTTATTCCCCATGGGTCGGTGCCGGTGTCTAAGATTGTTTG
This sequence comes from Thermoplasmatales archaeon, assembly GCA_041304825.1. Classification (GTDB taxonomy): domain Archaea; phylum Thermoplasmatota; class E2; order DHVEG-1; family DHVEG-1; genus SM1-50. The sequence continues at coordinate 16,548 of JBFYMQ010000027.1, read as the reverse complement.
AAGATTTTTGTTCAGTTCTTCTCGCTGTGATAAGAGCTCATCAAGGTTTTTTTGACCAAGGATATCTCTAAGTGTCGTCTGAGCAAGTAGACTGGTCGCCATGTCATAGCGTTGTACTTCAACAATTGCTTTTTGCGGGTCAATTATTCTAAAATATACCACTGCATCGACATCGACGGTCACGTTATCCCGGGTGATGATTCGTTGTTTTGGGACATCAATGACCCGTGTTCTGAGATCCATCCGTATAGGTTTATCGATGACCGGGATAATGAGTACAAGTCCAGGGCCTTTGATGCCAAGGAGTCTCCCTAATCGAAAGATAACTATTCGTTGGTACTCTGGCATAATCTTTATCGCTGATGCAAGTATTGCTATCAGAAATATTACAATTATAAATAATGCGATAACCATGGTGTTGACGTCAACCATAATTTATTACCTCCAGTGCTGAAAAACTCGATTCCGTTCTTAAGTGTTTCTATAGAGGTTTTTTTTGAAACGATATTTTTAAAAAGGTCGCTACCTTATGATATGCGAATTGGCGGGGAGCTGAATCATGTCTGAAATAATTTCGATAAAAGCACGTGAGGTTCTTGACTCTCGGGGGAATCCGACGGTTGAGGTTGATGTGACCACTGATAAGGGTGTGTTTCGGGCGATGACTCCGAGTGGCGCGAGTGCAGGGCAACACGAGGCTCTTGAGCTACGAGATGGGGATAAAGCACGATATCTTGGGAAAGGGACGTTGAAGGCTGTTGAAAATGTCAATAGAAAAATTGCACCAAAATTGATCGGATTAGATTGTCGTCATCAGGAGACCATTGATAATTTGATGCTGAAGATCGATGGGACGGAGAATAAAGGGAAACTTGGTGCGAATGCAGTGCTGCCTGTTTCTATGGCGATTACAAAGGCAGGTGCTGCCGCAACCGGAATCCCACTGTATGTGTATATCGGTGAGTTGTTCGGTGAGATTCCTTCTCGTCTGCCGGTGCCGATGTGTAATGTGATCAACGGTGGGAAACATGCTGGCCAGGAGAACTCCATCCAGGAGCATATGCTGATGCCGACGGGTGCGAAGAACTTCACAGAGGGGATTCGTATGATTTCGGAAAGCTACCATCATCTTGCGAAACTTTTGAAGGGGAAGTTTGGCGCAGGTGGCGTCCTGATTGGTGATGAAGGTGGTTTTGCTCCATCTCAAATCGTTGATATCAATGAGCGGCTTGATCTCATGTTGAACGCTGTTGAAAACGCAGGATATGCTGGGAAGATGCAGATTGCTCTTGATCCAGCGTCCAGTGAGTTTTTCTACGAGGGGATCTATAAGATTGGTGAAAAATCCTTCTCTGGTGGAGAGATGGTTGATTTTTATGTCGATCTCTGTAACCGGTATCCTATCGTGAGTATTGAAGATGGTCTTGCGGAGGATGACTGGGATTCTTGGGTGGAGATGACAAAGAAACTGGGCAGGAAGATTCAGATTGTTGGTGATGATCTGTTTGTGACCAATACAAAACGCATCCAGAAAGGCATTGAGTTGCAAGCAGCAAATTCCGTGCTTATCAAGTTGAATCAGATTGGGTCTGTGACTGAGACGCTCAACGCGATTAAGATGGCCCAGGATAAGGGGTGGACCTCAGTAGTCAGTCATCGGAGTGGGGAAACCGAGGATACTTTTATTTCTGATCTTGTGGTCGGGACGAGCGCTGGACAGATAAAAACTGGAGCACCTGCACGAAGTGATCGGAACGCGAAATACAACCAGCTGATACGAATCGAAGAAGAACTTGGGGAAAAAGCTGAATATCCCGGTATTGATTTTCGGGAAGTCCTGTAGCAACGTAAACGTTTTTATCTTCGTTCTGATACACCCCATGGAGGTATTGGTAAATGAAAATCCTTATCACTGATAAAACGGAAAATGCTGTGATTCAACAATTAAAAGATGCTGGTCATGAGGTCGTGTTTCATGAAATGGATCCTGCGACGCTCCTAAAGGAGATCGCTTCATATGATGGGTTGATGGTGAGAAGCAGAACAAAAGCGACTGCGGATGTCATCAACGCTGGTGCGAAAGGGAACCTGAAGGTGATTGGTCGTGCAGGTATCGGTGTTGACAATATTGATTTGGTCGCCGCCTCGAATAATAAGATTGAGGTCGTGAATGCTCCAACAGGGACAACTGAGAGTGTCGCGGAGCTTGCGTTTGGTTTGATGATTGCCGCGTCTCGTTCGATTCCGCAGGCGGATCATTCAATGAAACAAGGGTTATGGGAAAAGAAGGCGTTCAAAGGTGTTGAGCTGTGCGGAAAGACATTGGGGATTATCGGGATCGGTCGAATCGGCACAGAGCTGGGGAAACGAGCCTTGGCTTTCAACATGAAAGTCATCGCGTATGATAAGTTTATTACGAAATCTCCCGCAGCGAAGATCACAATCGTCCCCTTGGATCAGCTCTTGAAAGAATCCGATTATATCTCACTGCACATTCCGTTTGTGAAGACTGAGGGAGCAACAATTAAAGAAGATGATTTTGAGAAGATGAAGAACGGGGTGATCCTGATTAACTGCGCCCGTGGCGGCACGGTCGATGAGCAAGCGCTACTGAAGTATTTGAATGGCGGAAAAGTACTCGCCGCTGGTCTGGATGTGTACGCAGCCGAGCCTCCGACCTTCAAAGAGCTGGTGAACCATCCGAAAGTCGTCTGCACACCTCATATCGGGGCGTCGACCAAAGAAGGTCAGCTACGTGCGGGGAAAATTTGTGCGGAGCAGATGATGATTGCGTTATCTGGAAAAACCCCTGAGTTCTGGGTGAATAAGAAAATGATGGAAGGGAAGTAACTACGCAGAAAGACACCAACCAAGCCATGAAAAACCTTGATGGCATCATTGAGAAGATAGGGAACCATATCGGCGAGAAAGAGAAAATCCGGGAGGATGCATTGAAAGCTTCTCGAGATATCATCATTTATTGCCGGAAAGGTATCCAGCAGCTGCATCGCAATCAGATGGAAGAAGCTGAGTTATATATGAAACAGGCGTCTGCGAAGCTTGCGCAGCTTTATGAGATCACCATGGGTCATGCCGATGTGTTCCATACCGGGTTTGTAGAGAATGCTGCTCAAGAGTTCGTGGAGATCCAATGTTTGTATAATATCATAAAAGGCATGGACCTCCCTGATCCTGATGCTATTCAAACGACCTATAGTGCATATTTGCTAGGGTTGTGTGATGTCGTTGGGGAGCTGCGCCGTGGGGCGTTGGATTTCATGCTTGAGGGAAATACCACGAAAGCAAACGAGTACCTCGGGTATATGGACAGGATTTATGATGCGATTATGAGTTTTGATTATCCTTCCGCGCTGGTTCCTATCAAGAAAAAGCAGGACGTGGTCCGCAGCCTTATAGAAAAAACCAGAGGGGAGCTTGTGGTTTCGAGCTGTGAACAGCGTATTCATGATAAGACCCATGAGTTCCATGGGTTGCTTGATCAGGCCACTGAGGAACGGACTAACAGGAAGAAAAAGACCGTTGATGCCGAAGATGAGGATATCGATATCGACAAGGTCTGGTAGTGTTTTGTCGATATTTTCGTTTTTTACGAAATGTTTATAAAAAGCCTTTATATACTTCAAGGAGGGAAATTTTCTTATGGCCGAAATCCTGGTGGAAAATATTATCGTATCTTTTTCTATATCATCCAACCTGGATTTACCTAAGCTTGCAGAGATTCTTCCTGATGCGCGATATAATCCAGATGACGCCCCTGCTATCATCTTACAGTTCTCTCATCCTCATTCGATGGCTGCGGTTTCTTCGTCAGGGACTGTGGTGTTGACCGGGCCAAAAAACATGGATGAAGTTCATGATGTTGTCAAGATGGTTCTGGATCGTCTGAACGTCGTCGGCGTCGAATGTATTGGGTCACCTGAACTTTCGGTGCAGAACGTGACCATTTCGACCGAACTTCGTCAGGAAATAAAGTTACGCAGTCTTGCGAAATTTCTGCAAATCCCTAAGTATTCTCCTCGAGTATTCCCTGGGTTGGTTTATAAAGAGGAAGACCCAAACACTGTTATACTCTTGTTTGATTCGGGGAAGATGGTCTGCAACGGGAAAAGCGTTGAAGATGCGACCGTTGCTTTAGAGAAAATGTTGGAAAAATTAGTATCATTTGGTATAAAAATGGAGGAAAATATATGCCAGAAGTAATCGTAGAAAATATTGTTGCGTCAACGTCATTTTCCGATAAGTTGGATCTGGACGTGATTGCACAATCATTAGAAGAAGCAGAATATGAGCCTGAGCAGTTCCCGGGACTTGTGTATCGGTTGAGTAGTCCGAAGACTGCGACTTTGTTGTTTCGCAGCGGCAAAGCGAATTGTACTGGTGCGAAAAACATTGAGGATGTCAGGACAACGATTAATATCATCGCAGAGAAACTGAAGAAGCTTGGTGTGGAAGTCTACAAGGACCCCGAGATCGTCATTCAGAACATTGTCGCGATTTCTGATCTTGGTGGTGAGTTGAATCTCAACGAAGTCGCCATGGCACTGGGGTTGGAGAACGTCGAGTATGAGCCTGAGCAGTTCCCTGGGCTTGTGTACCGGATTAAAGAACCGCGTGTCGCGATGCTGTTATTCGGTTCAGGTAAGATCGTCTGCACCGGAGCACGAAAAATAACAGATGTCTCCCTTGCTGTAGAGAAACTTTCTCAAGAGTTGTCGTCTCTAGGTTTGATTCATCACTAAAAGCATCTGAGAAAACCGAAACGGAACTGATGTTCCGTTCAACGCCCCTCATTTTTTTTTTGGAAATTTCTCAAAGGATTTTAAAAAAATAATGCTATGTTATCTTCTGTTTGGCTCTGGTTGTCTAAGGGTTATTAGAGCAAAAAACTGATGCATGACGCAATAGTTGTTCTGATTTTGAAAACACGTGGTTAAGGAGTAAATTTTATGTACTGGTTTCTTATTCAGGGAATGGTGAGGGGGTCTAAAGAATTGAATTGAAAAATCTTTTTTTTCATTCTTTTCCTCCCAGACTTTTTAGACCCCTTCTCTTTATTCTCTTTTTCTAAACATCTTAAAAAAAAAATGATGATTGTTGGTTAATAGTAGAATGATTTTGTTTAAAAAAAAAAAAGGGGGCGGGCATCGCCCTTTATGGTATTATGGTGTTTTGAAGAATTCTTTTAACTCATCGACTTTTGGGTTCATCATCCCGCTGATTCGTATTGAGAAGATGTCTTCTACCATGGTGATATCGCTGATGTATGCCGCGTATTTCTTTTTGATTAACTCAGTGAATCGTTTTGCGACACCGATATCTTTTGCGGTGAAACAGAGCATGATGTCGTATTCCCCTTGGAGTACACAGGCGGTTTGAACAAACACACCAATGTTTTTTCCCGCGTATTTCTTAAAGGAGTCTAGGACGTTATCGATGATGTCACCTGCTGGTTGGTTTGATCGTTTCAGTAACATGATATAGTGTCGGACGCCTTGTTTGTCTTTGTCTGGTATAGCGGTATAACCCCAGATCGTCTTGTTGTTCTCGAGGCGTTTGATGATGCGCCATACTTTTTGTCTGGAGAAACCGCAGGTTTTGGCTATTTTATCGATGCTTTCATTTGAATTTCGTTGCAGTTGTTCAATTACTCGCTTCTCATCTTGATCAATTTGTTTTTTGCTACTTTTAGCCATATTCATATACCCCCATGATGTATTGATTTTATAAGAGTCGTTTTTTTAGCTCTTTTATACCTTATCTTATCGTGGAGAATTGAAATTCACAATCTCATGTAGTGTTATAAATGTTTCGCATAACGGTCCTATCTACCTAGTATAAAGAACTTTTCAGAAACATTTATAAATTCTAAAATGATTTAATATTGGGGGTTGCAGAGTTTATATATGAAATCTTTTTTTTTACTCTCCAACTTCCCCTTTCCTCCCTTTATAGAGCTGGATTTCTTCTAATTCTGAAACAAAAGAAACACAGGATGGTTTTTAAAACTATGGAATATTGGGACTAGCACCACATGACGAACTGCTGTCTTGAAACAAAATGTTCACTCTGCTGCATCCAAACGAACATGATTCTTACATCTCAAGACATTGAAACCATAAAAAAAGTCGGATATCCGGTGAAATTTTTTGTTTCAGAGCAAAACGGATGGTTACAACTGAAAAATGACAAAGGACGTTGTGTGTTTCATAATGGGACATTTTGTGTCATATACGACCATAGACCCAAAGGCTGCGTTCTGTATCCCGTCGTCTACGATAATGATCATCGCTGCGCGATCCTTGACCGCGATTGCCCGCAGAAACACTGTTTTACTCTGTCAGATACAAAATCAGAACAGCTTGCTACTCTCATCTCACTATTGGAGGATGAACGAACAGAACGAAAAAAAGACAAGAAATAAAATCAAAATCTCACCATAGAAAATTATTTAAATCATATAACAAATATTTTAACTATCCAGGGTAATTATGAAGTCTCATCTAAAAAAGGAACTATTCATCGTCATTCCGATTCTTCTCATGGTTCTTCCCGCTTGGTTAGTAAGTTCCGTCGGTTCATTGAGTTTGGATACTACGTCTCCGCAACGAACAAGTCTTGTATCAGGTATCTATGACCTGCTCATTATTACACCAAAGATATTCCACTATGACCTTCTCCCTCTTGTGAATCATAAAAATGGACTGGGTATACGAACCGTGCTTGTCGACACCAATGAGGTGTACGACCAGATGTTCTGGCAAGGCAGGGACGAAGCAGAGAAAGTCAAATACTTCATCAAAACAGCGGTTGAAAAATGGGGTATACAGTATGTGTTGCTAGTCGGTGGTCGCAGCAACCAGGGGTCTGACGAGAAATACTGGGTTCCCGTTCGCTATAGTTCTCTGAACCGCCCCTATGAGACAATGAATGAAACACATTTTCTCTCCGATCTGTACTTCGCGGACATCTATGATAGAAACAGTTCGTTCTCAAGCTGGGATGACAATGACAATGGCCTGTTTGGGGAATGGCCGATTGGTGGACCTGCAGTAGATCACCCGGATCTCGTTCCTGACGTGAGCCTTGGAAGACTTCCTTGTCTGAATGCACAAGAGTTGCGCATCGTCATTCGAAAAATCATTCTGTATGAGACGTTTGGGTGTGCTGATTCCTGGTTCAAGACCATGGTGGTCGTTGCAGGAGACACCTACCCTGGAAGAACCCCGTACTACGATGGTGAGTTCTATACCCAACAAGGCCTAGACCTGATGGCTGATTTCCGCCCGGTGAAAATCTGGGCATCTGATGGGAGCCTGAAGAATTGGGTCGACGTCGTTTCCCCTGTCAACAAAGGCTGTGGGTTCCTCTGGATGTCTGGTCATGGTAACCCGAAATCATGGGCGACACATCCACCAGATGACAACGACACATGGATCCATGGACTGCGCATACGCAACCTACCTTTTCTGCACAACCGTCAGAAACTACCCGTCTGCATCACAGGCAGCGGCTGTTTCAACAACATGTTCAATGTCAGTCTGGGCAATTCATATTTTGTGTACGGCATGCCGACACCATACTGTATTGGCTGGGCGCTGATGATTCAACGAGGCGGTGGCAGCATTGCTACAATTGGTGCGACAGCGTTTAGCTATGAATCCCCAGATATCAACCTTGGTTATGGCGGTATCGAATGGCTGGACCGACAGTTCTTCGCAGAATATAGCCTTAATCATACCGATATTCTCGGTGACACATGGAGAAGCTCGATTACATCGGTGCTGAGGAATTGTCCGATTGATTGGTCAGATGGAACGATAGATGGATCTGCAATCATTGTAAAAAATGTCGAACAATGGGCGCTCTTTGGCGATCCCAGTCTAAAAATAGGTGGATACCGATAATATCCACTGATAAGGCACAAGAGTATGAGACTGATTCACGTTGTTTGCTATCAAACACGCTAATTATTGTATTTCTATTAAGTAGAGATAAAAGCATCCGTATTGATCTCAAGAACATATGCTAAAGAATCCACCAAATAAAACAATACTCTTCACCTTGTTCATCCTCGTTTTGCTGTTCTGCTCAGGTTGCTTGAATACACCAGATATCAACCGTGATGATAACTTAAAAAATGAGACTCCCATCTGTGGGGTCCTGACATCAGAGAGCATCTATCCAATGGATGTCGACCATAATAATTTTTGGACGCTTATTCCCAATATCTTCAATGGCCTCGTTGATTTTGACGAAAATTTTCGCATCATTCCCGCTTTGGCGGTATCATGGAATAACCCAGATAGTCTCACCTGGCGTTTCTACCTTCGTCAGGGGGTAAAATTCCATAACGGTGATGATTTCACCGCGGAGGATGTCAGATTCTCCATTAAAATATACAACAGGGGGATTAATGCCACCTTGAGCGACATCGTAATCTTGGATAATTATACGATTGAGCTCAGAACATATGACCCCCATCCGGGTCTTCTCTCGCGTCTAGCCCACACCGGCATTATCTTTTGCAGAAACGTAACTGAGGAAGCTGGCCAGCAAAGTCTGATAGGGACCGGACCATATCGTTTGACCGACTACGAGATAGGGAACTATACAACCTTGGAGCGGTTCGATGGATACTGGGGAGAAAAACCACAGATAAAGACAGTGACGTTCAGGGCAATCGAAGATGAAGAAGAGATGTTACTTGCACTTCGCTCTGGGGTCATTGACCTTGCAGAATATAACATCGATGACAGGATCGATCAGATCATAGCTGATGAGAACATCACGGTGGCGAAATACCCTCCGTTATCTACCTATGTCATTGGATTTGATATGAGGCAGAACGATAGTTATGGGTATCCTGATGGCAGGAATCCCACCGCTGATGTTCGTGTGAGAAAAGCAATCTATCAGGCAATTAATATCACGCCCTTGATAAACGGTCCGTTTAAAGGCTTCGCACAACCTGAATCCCAGTTTATTACTCCGTATATCTTTGGATATAGCCCGGAGATAGAACGATTACCGTATAATCTCTCATCGTCCAGACAGCTCTTAATCGAAGCAGGATACGAACAGGGCTTCGATATCACCATGGATTGCATCACAGAAGGTTTTCCGTATAATGCAGAGAATTGTTACCTTATCACCCAGCAGCTCGCCTCGGTAGGAATTCATGTCACGATGAACAATCTCTCAATAGATGAGTTCGACCGCAAGGTGGTTTATGAGAGGAATACCTCGATGTATCTGGTCGGATGGGGAACGATCTCTGTGGATGGCGGGTGGGTCTACGATTTATTTATTCGATCTGTGGAGGAGTATCTTGGGACGTATAACAGCGGTTATTATTCGAACTCAGAGGTTGATCGGCTAGGAGCTGCTGCTGCTCAGGAGATGAACTCTGAAACACGATTGCAGTTGTTGCAGGAGGGTTTCCGGATCGCGATGGTTGATGATGTCATGAGTGTCCCCTTGTTCTCCCAGGAACTGCTTGTTTTGACTGCGAAAAATATTGAGTTCTCCCCCCGCGCCGATCTCAGAAGCGTCGTAAAAGACATCCGGTTTACCTAAATTTTTTTTTAGAAAATAAAACATGTTATTCCTAGAATGATAAAGACGACTCCGCCAACCGTTTTCAGAAGCGTCCGGTTTAATTTTTTATTTAAAATTTTTCCAAAAAAGATTGCTATGAGCGACAATACACTTAATGCAAGCATCGTTCCGAGAAGCACAAACAAGGCATTGTATTGCGTGGCAAAGAGTGCTGCTGCAACCTGTGTTTTATCCCCCCACTCTGTTAAAAAGATCATAAGGAACGCTGAAACAAATATGTTTTTATCATAGTTCTTCTCTTCTTTTTCTTCCTTTTTGTTCAGAAGCATATACACTCCGAAGATGATGAAAACAAATCCTGAAATCGGTTTTAATATCGTGACATCAACCGTTGAGGTAATCAGGTTTCCCAATGCAATAGCAATGCCATCGACGATTAAAAATGCGAAAAAGACACCGAAAAAAATGTTTCTGTATTTTTGTGTTCTTGCAGAGAGTAATAGGATGGAGACCTGTGTTTTATCTCCTAATTCCGCGATAGCGATTGCAAGAAAAGGGATGATTATGTCCTCAAAGATTGTTCTCACCGTTGATCTGATCTACAGTGCCATCAGAATATTCTTGGTAGGTAAATACCTATTGGTTTCATAGGAATGAACGGAAGATTCGCAGGGAATGGTTTTGATCATTTATTTTTACTTATGTTTACGTCGCGACGTCTTCCTACCCTTGACCTTTGCATCCGCTCTTTCGAAAAGATCATCAAGCATGTGACATGATTTCTCATACTTTGACTTCAAATACCTTCTGTTGTACTTGTTGGGTCTTCCGAGTATCGGTTCTCGCCCAGTCACTTCGATGCCATGGCGCTTGAGGTCGTCTATCTTGGTCGGATTGTTTGTCAGGAGCTTCACCGAGTGAACATTCAGTGCCATCAGCATATGGGCGGCAATTTTGTAGTCTCGCTCGTCTTCTTCAAAGCCCAATGCTTTGTTTGCCTCGAAGGTGTCAAAACCGAAGTCTTGAAGCTGGTACGCCCGGATTTTGTTCGATAGACCTATCCCGCGCCCCTCCTGACGCATATAGAGCAGCACTCCATTGCGATGCGAGGCGAACTTTTTCATCGAAATGACGAGCTGGTCGTGACAATCGCACCGCAGAGAACCGAACGTGTCTCCAGTCAGACACTCGGAATGGAGTCGTACAGGGACATTCGATTTCCCAAAGACATCCCCCTTCACTAATGCGACATGGTCCTTGTCATCCTCGCTGTTCAAGAAAGCCACTATCTGAAACTTCCCGTAGCGAGTCGGAAGATCAGCCACCGCAACTATCTGTACGCAAATTTTGACGTCCTTTCCATCGCAGGTGAAGTGCCGTTCAGGCTTGACAAGTTCTTTTATCTGTGGTTTAGTCAGAGGCATGTTACATCAGTCCATCCCCTTAAAACCCGTCATTACTAATAATCTTTCGTCAAAGGAGAAAGAATTAATTAATCGTACCGACATGGTGACGTCATGAAAGAAACAGTTCACAAACACGATTTTTTTGATGAGATACGGGTTTGCCCATTGTGCGGTTATATGGACGGCTTCCACAATATGTTCCGGAAGGATGGAAATAGGGTCAGATGGCTCTTTATCTGTTCTAGTTGCCATGAGATATTCGACTTCGGGTTCGATTACAAAGGATGAATCAGTACCCCTGGTAATCTCTAAAAATGTGATTCGATATCTTATCATTCCAGCTGGTTATGGCATCGGTCAATCAAGAGAAAAAAACGAATGATTTATAGTGAGGATATTGAAAAAAACCCGGATTGCTATTGATAACGGAAAAGAGAAAATGAGTTCGTAGGGGGGAGAAAGTCAAGGTTATTCATCTCTTCTTTAATCAGTTGTCAATTTAAATTTTTTTTCACTTTTTTCTCTTTAATTATTGAACAAAGTATAGTTTTTACGTAAAATATCGGTCAATTGAATGAATTTTTTGACAAAAAGTATATTAGTTGTTTTTTACAATATATTAGAGTATGAACGAAATCTGTTTGAAATGCCCGATTCCAAATCCTATGAATAGAACTTGCTATGAATGCAACTTAATAAAAATAAGACGCGTTCTGGAGTAAAAAAATATGAAAATAAAAAAAAGAAAAGTGTTTGTCTGGAATTTCTATAAAAAAAGAATATTAAGAATCTACTGTTAAAAATAAAAAAGTGTAGCGGACGGAATCGCCTACGGAATTGTAGGGTAAAAGTTAAGAATATGATATATGTTCCGTACATAAAACAGAAAAGAACCTATGAGCGTAACATATCATGTTTTGGGTAATTGTTAGTATTTTGGTTATCATATGCCTTATCTTACTATCTGCATTTTTTTCTAGTGCTGAGATGGCTTTTATATCTATCAATCGCGCCGTGGTAAAAGAAAAAGCACGAGAAGGAGATAAACATGCAATTATACTGGATCGGCTTTTACAGAAACCCGAGAATGTAGTGAGCGCTATCGTTATTGGAAACAATCTCGTAAACATACTTGCTTCGGTTATTGCAGGTACTGTTGCAACAATTTCTTTCGGGAATATCGGTATTGGCATTGCAACAGTTATCATGATGCTTTTGGTAATTATTTTTGGTGAAAGCGCACCAAAATCATTTGGGATACGAAACATGCGTTTTGCTTTACGAGTCGCACGACCGCTTGCTTTCATTACCAAGATGTTTCATCCGGTGGTTCTTCTGCTGACAAGCATCTCTAATGTCTTGATACGACTGGTTGGTGGAAAAACTAGAAGTCGATCAATTATAACTGAGCGAGAAATAATGGCAATGATGCGGCTTGGTGAAGCTGAAGGGACTATCGAGCGTGATGAACGAGAGATGGTTAAAGGCGTCTTCAAATTTGATGAAACACACGCTTCTGAAGTCTATACCCCAAGTGAGAAAGTAGTTTTCCTTCAAGAAAATGATACCATTGCAGCTCTTATCCAGAAATCAATTCAAACAGGGTTTTCCCGATTCCCGGTTTATGGAAACAATCTGGATGATATCATCGGTATGGTCCATGTGAAAGATTCGTTTACTGTTACGGAAAAAACTATGCCTGTGAAAACAATCATGCGTCCGATTTTGAAAATAGATTCGAGTATGAAAGTAGATGATGTACTACGAATCATGAAAGCAAAGAAAACGCATCTTGCTTTGTTGCAAACAGCGGAAGGTAACACCAGAGGTCTTGTTTCTATGGAGGATTTGATAGAAGAAATATTTGGGGAAATAGCTGACGAACATGATACCGGGGCTGTCTCATTGGATAAAAAATAGAAATTGGCACTGACCTAGTTTTTATTAAAGCTTCAAAGCCCTTTTTTATCTTTCTGCGGAGAAAAAAAATTTATGTATATTTTTTTTTACATGGTGAAAAGAAGTGTCAAGCTGCCGAAGGGATACGGAAAAAAATCCCGATAACTACGAGGTAAAAAAATAAAAAATGGTTATTGATATCCACCGATTTTGAGACTGGGGTCGCCAATTAAAGTGAATTCTTGTATTGTAAGGTGGTCGTAGATAATCCTATTGACAATTTTCTCAATGTATTGTTGTTGTGCCTGAACGAACATGGAACCAAGATTTTCTCCTGGCGTATAGGCTTCGAAGAAATATTTATGCAAACAGCTTGCTCCAGCAAGCAGAGGGTCACCAGCAAATCCTCCAAAACCAACTCTTGTTGCTGCGATACAAGCAATGGCACCGCTATCATGTTTTTTAATCAGGGACCAGGCAAAACAGGGAATGTTCATGTTCCAGAGTTGATAATCAAAGGCTCCTGTGAGACAGGCATCAAAATACATAATCGGATATTTTCCCTTATTATGTATACCAAGTATGTAGGGAAGCAGATAATGGATTCGTGAGTCCGTGTCATATTCTGAGGTGGCGAGTCCATATTCGAACCCATGTCCCGAATAGCTGACAAATCCTGCTCCTTTGGATATTTCCCTATTGATTTTCATTGGACGAAAGGTACGCTGTGATGTCCAGAGTTTAATTGGGATAAAGTCGGATAGAATTGATGAGATATGCTCGGTAACCACCTCACCTTCACTGATATTTCCAAGATGGGGGAAGGTGTCTCCGCCCATGAGAATCAGACGATCAAACCAATCAGAACCATACGTCGTCGTCTCATAGGTAATGATTTTTTTCACAACGTTTTTCACATCGCCTATCTTCGTACAAGGGAGTCTTCCTATCATGACATCTGGGTTTCCTTCCACTTCATCGATGATTTCGAAAGACTCATTATAGGGTCGATGATCCATGATCATATGTATTTCACTGAACTGTCCATCGTTATTAGTATCCCATGTAGCAAATGAACCGTTTTCATTATAGATATCTGAATAGTAGAGGTCGGTAAGGACATCTGGGACAACTATATCTCCAAAATAATCCCAGTATAACGCTGTTTTTCTTATTGGCACCTGATGGATATCACCAATAAGTAACACGTAGCTAATATTGTTATTATCGCGTGCATCTTTGATAAAATATTTTATTTGTTCAGCAGAATCCCTCCCAGGATATTCTGAATAAATCTCTTCGACGGTTTTTATAAAAGTCCGAATGCTATAGTTATTTTTATGAGTGATTAGCGGTTGAATGCTTGCTGAAAACGTCTCTGGTGCGATAATGACCATATCAAAGGTATCCACAGGTGTTGAGCAGGTAGTTATTTTTGTATAAGAAACGGCATTGACTCCAACTCCACTAAGGAGTAAAATCCCTGTTACAAAAAATAGTATCATCTGTTTCATAGTTCTGACCTTGTTATGAGAGTACCGGAAGAATTATTTAAAGACCGTCTTTGAATTTTTTGTGCAAAAATAAGGTTTTTTCTCTGTAGAAAGGGTATTTGCTTAAATATGATTTTTTTCCGATTTCTTTTTTGTTATATTACATCATTTCAATAATGAGGAAAAGAAGATGTTACGCTGCTAAAGGGATTACCCCAAAAGATACAAAGCCCTTACGAAAAACAGCTGGAATTAGGTTATTGAATTTTCATAATTTATATTGTTTTTTTTCCGTAATTTCAATATAATTACCAGCATCAGGACAAGTTGCAATCCTACGAACACAGCAAATGAATTTGTCGTACTTGTGACAGGGAGAATGGCTACATTGATTATGTTAAAGATGAGGTGAAGGACTACCGGCAGCAATAGACTTCCTTTACTGTTGATGAAAATCCAGGTGATGTAAAAGGTTGTTGGGACAATAAAAATATAATTTAACACAAAATAACCGGCTCCGTACTGACTTAGAGTGTCGATAAGTAACCAGAAAGGGAGATGCCAGGTTGCCCACACTATTCCAAGGATAGAACTTGCAGTAAGAGGATTATAACGCTGGAGTAAGGCGGGGAGGGCTACACCTCGCCAGCCGATTTCTTCCCCCAGACTTGCAATTGTAAGAAAGAGCATGTTAGCAAGCAGTACGGCTGAAGTAATCGGTAGAAGAGATATGGGGGGTTGGTCGCTAAAAAGATTATACAATATACCGGCGAAGATAAGCAGGGCCGGAAAGACCAAGACAACAGCGATCCACCATTTCCAACCGACGCGCCAGATTTTCAGTCGTGACAATAGGCTTCGTATCGCAGGTCGTCCGCCATACATAGCTGTCAGTAGCAGTGCGGAAACCATAGGCATGATCACCCCGAGGAGACGGATAATGCTACTGAGGTCCTCTGATATCTTAAATGGTCCAATGTTAAAATGTGAAAGGGTGAGGGGAATCCATATCAACCATGATAATATGAACGTAAGAAGAAAGAAATGCAAGGGAGTTACGGATGGAGACGATTGATGGGAAGGTTTGCTCATAACGGGAAAGGTAGCTGGCCTTCATTTTATATGATTTTTGATTAATTATTGTTCATATCGAGAAATGGTGAAGGGATTTGATCCTCTGGACGTTAAAATAAAATTATATTAAGATTTAAATAATGATTTTTTGAAAATGAAATCCATCGAAATTTTCCCCTGTCTTATTTACAATGCTAAGGATTAGCAAGCCGCCGAAGGGATTTGGACCCCTGACCTGCTGATTACGAATCAGCCGCTCCACCAGCTAAGCTACGGCGGCATGTTACGGCCTGAATAAGGTCCAGTATTAAAAAATTGCCTATAGCTTTTTCCGTAACATCTTTTTACTTCCATCTGATACAAGAACTCAATGATTTGTGGTGCAGATGAAGCTGGACGCGGACCAGTTTTTGGAGCCCTTGTCGTTGCCGGCGTGCTTGTCGAAAACGATGCTGAATTAATCAGAATCGGTGCACGCGACTCTAAGCAACTCACACCAATGAGACGAGAAACACTCGCAAAACAAATAAAAGACGTCGTAGTAAAATATGAAATAATGATTATCCCCGCTTCTGATATTGATGACCTGCGAAAAGTCATGACGTTAAACGAACTTGAAGTCTCAGTTTTTGGTAAAGTAATCGAAAAACTCAAACCAGATATTTGTTATGTAGATGCTGCTGATGTAAACGAAGTACGATTCGGAAAAGACATCCTCTCAAGGCTTACTTGGAAACCAACGATGATCTCAAAACACAAGGCTGATCAAACATATCCTGTTGTTGGGGCAGCATCAATTCTAGCGAAGACTACCCGGGATGAGCATGTTCGACAGATAGCTCGGGATCTTGAAAAAAAGATCAATCTTCCTTTGGGGAGTGGGTATCCTGCGGACCCTCTAACAAAAATTTTTCTAAAAACATGGGTAGATACGTACGGAGAGTTGCCGCCGCATACGAGACATTCATGGGATACTGCTCAGAAACTTATGAAAAATTACAAGACAAAAACCTTGGATAAATTCTAAGAAAAGTGGCAGAAATGCCAGCAGCCTTGGCTGGCATGTCCCCCGCAACACAAGTCAATTAATACAGATA
>JBFYMQ010000026.1:0-26369 GCA_041304825.1 Thermoplasmatales archaeon | reverse complement strand
AATTTTGCAAAAGAACTCTTACTGCTAGATAATAACTCCATGTTTTTCAACGTTCTATCTCTCTTATCCCCCATGAGGAATCACTCCAGAATAACCCTATAACAGTTGTTATTCGTCCTTCAACCTTACTCATGATATGATAATCCATGTCATATATTAATATTATGCCGGGTAGTTCCCCGTTGGTAAACCTACCAGCCATACCCCAACTCGCGAACCACCGTCATCTATTTTTATCCAGTTTTTTTTTAAATGGATTTACATCCTAGGTTTAAACAATTCTTCTCCGAGGAGTGGTGTAAATATGATATACCAGACTATTGGAAAAAAAATGAGTATCACTGAGGGAAGCGTACCAATTATTGGAATTAACATTATCGGCACAAGAGAATATCGTAAAAATGATTGAAGGCCAATTAGTTTTCTTATTTTACTTCTATCAAATATTTTCATCGTTAAAAATTTAAAACTGAATGCTAATAAAATAAAAGTAAGAACTGCTAATAAAATAATTTGCCAGAGGTAGTAGTCATACCCAAAAAACACAAAAGGTGTGAACAATAAAACAGCTGAAAACAATCGTATGCCAAATCCAAACGCCTTAAAAGTATTTGGAATAAAAAGAGAATTTCCTTCTACTTTTACTCCTGAAGAAAGCGCTATATTTTTAACATGCATTTTGTAATCATGGTCAGCATCTTTTATCCCACCCTCAACAGCATTCATATGTATTGCTTGATTAAAAGTGAGAATAAAAACTATCCATGTTATTATTGTTGGTTGACTAAAAGAAAGAGCACCAAATAAGAATACAAAAGACATTGATATTGAAACAAGAAAATCAGAGCCGATGATTTTTTTACCAAATAAATCGTAAACACTCCCCAGAATTCCCGCAAGGATAATACAGTTTATTGCAATGAATTTGTAAGTATCGATTGGTTTTTCAAAATAGAGTAGCGAAATAAAAAAGAAGGTCGATAATATGAGAAGGATCCCTATCATTAATGCTGATCTTTTTGATACTTCTCCGCTGACAAGTGGTTTTTTCTTTAAATCATCAACAAGATTATCAAGTTCAACATCGGCATAGTCGTTGAGTAAAAAACCAAAAACAGCTGAAAGAGATCCGACTAAAAAAACAATGCATAAATCCACTAAATCGGTGACACCGACCGTTAATGCTCCAATTAATGTAGTGGTTCCAAGTGCACCAATACCAGGGAGTCGAAGGAGTTTGGCATACGCAGCAATCTTTTTCATAGCGAGATGTTAAAATCTGACTCTTTTTGAGCTTTTCCCATTGAGATGCCTTCTCATTAATAAAATACTTCGAGAGGGATAAAAAAGTTATAAACAATGTCGTACCAACAGAAAAAAATTAAAAAAGAGGATTATATCTAAGGAAGTGTTCCCGAGTGTGATTGGTTAATACGTAGGGGAGACTGTTTCCGGTCATTCACAATATTTAAGAATATGTTTATTAAAGAACGGAATTTTATTTTTTTATTATCCACCAATCCGGTTTATTAACATGTACTTCCAGATTGTTTTTATCTGCAAACTCGTATACCGCTCGCTGTACGTTTATCCCGTGTGAATTTCCATCTATATCATGTCCCCCGATGATGCCACCTATTTTAACTTTAGGATAGTATAACTCTATGTCTTTTTTCACATAATCATACGCATGATTGCCATCAATGTAAACCATATCTAGATTATTGGGGACAAAATCAACTGCATCCTCCGAGGTCATCTGCAAGGGAACGACACGGTCTGCATATCGATTAAGTACTTTCAATGCCGGTTTGAAGGATGTTGGCAGAAACGTGGAAACTTTTTTTTCGTTTTCATACTCTTGGTATTTTTCATAAGGGTCTATAAGAAACATTTTTTCTACATCAAGTTTTTTGAACATCCTGCGAGCGTTTGTTCCGAAGAATACGCCGATTTCAGCGATACAAAGTGGATGCGGGTAATTCTTAGCAGCAAATGCAATCATGGGGCGACGTGCATCATATTTCACAAAACCATATGTTTTGTATGAGGCTATTGCAATAATCCCCAATCCAACGACATACAACCAATTCATAACGGGTCATCAGCAAATAGGTAAAATAACTTTCCAAGCTTAATTTGTAGCAAAACAAGATTTTCCAATGATCATAAACAAAAAACAATGAGTCGTAAAACCATGTAAATGCTTCTGTTTGTAAAGACATGTTTTTTATAGGAGAACAGTGTTATTAAATTGTAGAATGGGGGAAAGCAATGAAAAAAAATCCTATTGTTAGGGAATGTTTGGTGGTTGGAATCATTCTATTGTTCGTTGGAGCCAGTATCATTCCAACAACTGCACAAAATACTCAGAAGCCATTTCTACCAACAAGAGATGATTGGCTGTATGTTGGTGGTTCTGGTCCTGGGAACTATACTAAGATCCGAGATGCTGTTGATAATGCATCATATAATGATACTATCTTTGTTTACAACGGTACTTATACTGAAAATTTATTCATCAACATTACAATTAATCTTATTGGTCAAGATAAAAATATAACGATTATTGATGGTGACGCAAAACATGATGTTATATACATTGGGTTTCCAGCAGATAATGTGAAAATAACAGGTTTTACTATACAAAATAGCGGGAACGTATCTGAAGGAGTGATGTTAGTTGATGCAGGGATTGAAATCCATTCCGATTATAATACGATTCAAAATAATATAATTACGCAACATCCTCTATACGGAATATATCTCTGGGGCTCAAAGAAAAATAACATTTCGTATAATTCATTTACAAGATGCGAAAATGCAGGAATTGAATTTCTTGCAGGCCCAAATAATATTATTACTCATAATGTATTTTCCAATAACTATCTTGGGATAGAAGCTACGGGTAGTGTAAACAGCAAAGAAAATATTCTTTCCTATAACACTTTTATTGGAAATTCAAAAGGACTATCGATGTATGATTCAGGTAACCGGATTTTTTGTAATAATTTCATAAATAATATTGACTTTCATGCGATGTCTCATTTTAATTTCTGGCGGATGAAACCATCAAGAAATATTTGGAGGAGTAATTATTGGGATGATTGGATAGGCTTTGGTCCAAAATGGATTGGTGGGCTGTTAGGTTTTAATTTCGACTGGAATCCAGTAAAAGAACCATATTCTTACCAAAATATCACTCATTTAAGCTCTCCGGGTGATCCTGATGGTATTGTAACAAAATGGGCAGTAATAATCGCATGCAGTGGTGGTGTGACCTACGAACGACATCAACGCCGTGATCGAAATGATGTAAGAGAGTTAAAACAAATATTAAATAAAAATGGTTGGGATGAGAATCATATTTTCTCATTGATGGAGGCGGAGGCAACAAAGGAAGCGATACTCGATGATTCTTTTCAATGGTTACAGGAGAATGGAGAAGACGAAGATGACCTCATATTTTTCTCTTTTTCCGGTCATGGATACTATCATACCACCGATCAACCTCCATTAGATGAGCCTGACGGAAGAGATGAAATAATAAATCCTTGGGATCCAGATTTTTCTGGATGGAATCCAGATTTAGTTATTGTAGATGATATCCTATCAGAGAAATTCAATACATTAAAATCAAAAAATATCGTCATCGTTATTCATAGCTGTCATGCTGGCGGATGGATAGATGGCGAGAGTGATCTATGTCAATCTGGTCGTGTGGTTTTAGTCTCCTGTGGTGTTGATGAAGCATCATGCATGATGATTTTTCCGATACATTGGTTGTTCCCCTATTATGTTATCCAAGGTTTAAAAGGCCGTGCAGATGATAACAACGATAAAAGTATTACAGCAGAAGAGTTACTACGATATACAATTAATCCTGTTCAATTTCGGTCTAAGATTTATTATTGGATGTTGACTGGTGTAGCAAATGTTCAACACCCTGAGCTTTATGATGGATGGCCAAATAATCAAGATAACAAAGAAGAATTGAAAATATTGGATTCCTTAGAACTAGGTAAAAATGAATGATGATATTTGAAGAGACAATACTGTTAAGTCAATACTGCCACAAACACCATCGTTTTGTCTTTTTTTTTCGTTGATTCGTACAAAAACCTTCATTTCGAAGGATATATTTTTAATGAAGAAATAGGTACAAGCCTACAGAGCGGAGGTAAAAGGTATTATGAATGAAGAAGACCTCAGAACGATAGTAATCCGTGATCTTCACGCAAAAGGAATTAATGTGATAAATTTTAAAGGTGGTACCTTCGACTTAATGGTCGAAGGCAGTCACTCGATTATACTTGAATTGAAAATGATAATTGGTGGTGGAAAGAGAGGCTTTATAGAAACAGAGGAAGGAAACAAGAAAGGATTTTCCTTTACTGAAGACCAAACTCGTGAAATCTTAAAGACGATGTTTCCAATCTATATTCTTGCCAATGATGGACACGACTATTACCTGTTTGACCCAAAATGGGTCAAATTTCAAGTTGAAGAATTGAAGAGACATGATAAGGCAATAATATATGAATCTCGGTGGAATGATAATGAGTGGAATGTTATTTTACCAATAACATACGACGTCGCAATCAACAATATAGTAAAAATTGTAAGTCGCAGGTAAAACATTCGTTAAAACCGTGTTAAAGCTTGTCAGATAAAAAGTTACGATAAACAAACACATGATTCTTTATTCATTATCAGGATTGTCGTAGTGTCTACCAAAGTCATATTTTTGTTTGCGTGTTTTATAATCAATCTTCGCTTTAGGATCATCAAATTCGTTGCCACAGTCGTGACATCTATATTTTGGTGTCTTTCTTTTCCTAATTGTAATCTTTATACCTTCACATTTTGGACAGACTGCGATAAAATCCTTAGCTATCTGACGAAATGTATTATGAGATTGTCCAACACGTTCATCTTTTTCTTTTATCAAAAGTTAATCTCCGATTTTGGTATTTTTAGCATCCTTATAAAGAAATCTGTATTCGACGGTATCGGTAATATAAACCTATTGACGAAAACATGATATTTCTACGGATATGTTTTTTTAGAAAGAACAGAACGAACACAATTATAGAATTTTTATAACTTAAGAAAAAAGGAAAAAGAAAGATTTGTTTTTTAGTCTTTCTCGTTTTTTCGTTGTAGTTTGTTTTTGCGAAGTTTCTGGTTCTTTCGATATTCATCAGTCGCCATGTTTCTAACACCTCCTCAAACAACCCTTGTCTGAAGCATGCAAGCTAAAAAAAATAAAAACCCCAAAGGATTCGTTGCCGAAAAAAACAACTCGGTCGAAATTTTTATTCTTTCTTCTTATCATGATCGAGAGGTGTTGTGTCTCTTAAATACTTATTCCTCACCTGGGGCGAAGGCTTTACTGGTGAATTGATGGAATGATGTTGAGATGGAAAGGTTTCTTCCAAGGATATGTTTTTTATAAGAGAACAGTGTTGTAAAATTGTAGATAGGGGGGGAAAAATGAAAAGAAATCCATTAATCGGAATAAGTATCATTGCTATGGTTTTTCTTGTTCTTGGTTCGTTGAGTAATATGGTTGGGTATCAAATAGTTCAAGATAGAGGCCTTAAAAGGATTATTTTATATGCTTGGGTTGGAAAAGAATTGACATGGTTTTGACTTAAATTGTTTTCAAAAAAAAAAGAAATAAAGGAGGCTCGGAGGAATTGTGTTTTTCGTCCTATGTTTTTATATTGATAAAGAACAGCAAAATAGTCGCGTTCCGATCCTGAGCATCTGAGCTTCCCTCACAGGAAACAGTAACAGTGATTACCGTCTTGCCGAACCCGATGATCAGATCTGAGCTAACTGTTCTTTCCTCACCAGCGGGAATACCAATAATCATGCCGCCAGCTTCCTTTCCGATAAACGCGCCACCAACAAGGGTCATGCTCCATTGTACATGGTCTGCATCGACAAACCCGGTGTTTTTAATCGTGGCTTTTATCCTAAACAAGCCTCCAGTGATGTCTTCTATGTGAAGCTGTGATGTCGAATAAACCGTCAGGATATGTGCTACGGACCAGCCGCTTTCCCCGCCTCCCACGTCTTTTGCCTTTGCTTTTATTTCATAGGTTCCTGCTTCATCCCATTGGTGCTGTGCACTTCCGGGCATACCGGAGTCAAACGGTCCGACCCAATCGCTGGTTGTTCCATCGCCCCAGTCAAATAGGTAGGAAACCTGTTCTTCTTCAGGATCAGTTGTTGTTGCAGTAAAGGTGTATTGCATATTTATTACTCCGGTATCTGGTCCATTTGGTGCTGATGGAGTCTCTGGTGGATTATTATAGGGTTTTATTCGGAGCGCTGGATCTCCAAAGAGATTTGTCTCATAATACACCCAGCGGATTCCATTTTCATTAATATGCCAAATATGATCCTCTTTTGAATAGTGATTTGCTTGACCTAAGGCATGGAGGTTTTCTGTAAATAACGCAGTAAAAAATGATTCATCTAACACTTGTGAAGGCGACACCAGTGTGTTTTCACTACCAAGTCCATATCGGGCGTTCATAATAACGGCAAAAGCACCATGTGGGGTTTCTACCGTGAAATACTCTGCTGCGCAGTCAATGAAGCAATATCAGTTACCCCCATCTTCAACGCATATTGAACATTCCCATGACCAAGATGATTTATCAGATGCGGCGTCTCCGTGTTCAATATACTCATTAGTTCATATTTACTCCATGTTCCATCTCGATCATACAATGTATCAACAACAAAGCTTTCAGGAATCAGAGGAATAATTAAATCTTTATAGTTACCACCATATTCTGATACACCAGGGAAGCCAAGATATTCGCCAACCATCAGTGCTGTGAATATGTAGGGATCTGTTGAGGCATCGTACCCAAGGGTTTTCATCACAAAATTTGATACCTCATCTTCTGCATCCACACAAGCCCGTCCGACATACACCTCGGACAAGAGATCCGCCTCATCTTCATCGTTGTATCCGTTCTGGGTCGCGTTTTCACCCCAATGATCATCCCCATCACGGTTAAAGTTACCATCCAGACAGGCGTAATACACATCAGAGGGAATATCTTCCTCTATCAAATCTTTTGATCCTAATGGCAGTCCATCTTCTACGGCAAATAACTTTCGCAGAGGTACAATATTATCACTAGTGGTATAATCTGCATCACCACCAAGGAGCACATACTCTGTCCCCAATTCAGTATAGGCATAACGAATGAAATTACGGATTTTCGCTGATGTGTCATTATATTTAGCGGTAGTTCCCTGTATCTCTCCATAATAAAAGGGGTTACTTGGGTTATTATCGCCCCAGGAACCATCTACCCAATAATCAGTATTTGCTACGATATCTTCGACAGTGAAAATATCTGCAGTCATCCCTTGATTTTGTTTCGCGGCTACTAAATCTTGGAAGGTATACTCCCCCATCGCATCTCTTAACGCCTCATTGGTGATAATTACATATTCTACTAAATCCAAGGGTGTTGAGCACGGTGCTTCATCATATGTTATAAGCATTTGTGGATTTATTATTTCTTTTTGGACTAATTCTTTATCTTGATGCATATTTCGTACACTTTTTATTTCTGGGTTCGGTTGGGTTTTCACCTGTAATGTCATATGGTCATACCAAAAAATTTCACCAGAATCATCTTTGTACTGAACCGGATGAAGATTCACAAACAATATCGCATATCCTCTCAGTACATAGGTTCCAACAAGAGTAAACAACTGATTAGAAACAACAATGTCATCTTTAAAACCATCATCGATGATCTCGTGAGATGCAAGTGGAATGATTTTTTGGCCTTTCTCCACATTAAAATCACTACCCATCGATATACTATTTTTCACTACTGCCGTTATAGTATCAACCATTCTTCCGTAAGGTAACAGTACTTTCAACGGTTTCAGAGGCAAGCGGGCTGAATCTACATCACAAGAATTCGGAAGAAGTCCCATTGTAATCCTGTCATAAAATTCATCCTCTATTTTCACCTGCTCAAGAGTAGGTAACGGAAAATCACACTCTACTACAATAGTATCATACATATTACCTTTAACAGTAAGATCCGTCGTAGTTGATATCATCCCAGAACCTACTATTAACGTCGATAGTATCGCTAAAAAAATCTTTTTTTTGTTTCCCATAAAATGTACCTCGTAAATAAATAATTAGCAACTCATATTTATAATTACGTATACATCAATTGCTTATGTATCAATAAAATATTCTAAAATATCCCTTTTTTTACGCATAACAGGAGTTCAAAAATGATCCCTGCATAATCATCTGCCAATCATATTTTATAATGAACATGCGCATTCTGTTACTTATGGGATGTGGAATTGGATGCACAAAAATACACGTAGGACAAATGCTCCTTATATCTTGGAAGAATTATACCCTGGGTTCGTTCAGCGACCAGATGAAATCAAACATTTAGTAGTAGATGCTGTTACGCAATATAATAGGATGTCGCAACTATCAGAGTATTTTGAAGGAGAAAAGATTAATGAACGTTTGATTGACGAGGCAGACGAGGAAGCGGCTAAGGTGTTTTTGGATGGGATATTCGATATCATGGAAAGAAAGAACCGGTAAAACAATTATCTGTAAATGCTTGATAGATAGTTTTATGAATGATGCCTTCTTATAAAACAATGGATAATATGAAGCGTTACAGAAAATATCAAGTGGGGATTCTTTTCATTAGCCTATCATTTCTTGGAACGTGCTGTGTCCCGCTCTCATCACCTCAAATGTTTCAAGAGGTTTATAAAAATGCATATTCCCCGGTAATTACCGGACAAATCTTATTTGCACCAATGTACTCTTTTAAAACGTATTTGATTGATTATACCGGTGCTGTGAACCATACGTGGGACAGTGTTTTTTTCCCTGGTGAAGCCGTGTATTGGTTAGGAGATGGTTCCATTCTTCGTACGATTAAAACCAAAGAATTTGGTCTTGGTGGTTCAGGTGGTGGAATTCAAAAGGTACTCTGGGATGGTACCATCGCCTGGGATTTTCGTTATGACACCAATGGAGATCTCAGCCACCATGATATCAAGGTGTTACCAAATGGGAATACCCTGATGATTTCCTGGGAGACAAGATCAAGTGAAGATGCTATAGAATCAGGCAGAGATCCAACGACAATTGTTGGTGATACTATTATGCCGTCGCATATCGTCGAGGTTCATCAGACCGGTCCGACAAGTGGAAGCATCGTCTGGGAATGGCATGTCTGGGATCATCTCATCCAGGATTATGATTCTTCCAAAGAAAATTATGGCGTGGTGGATCAACACCCGGAGTTGATTGATGTCAACTATGGAGGTGATTTGATCAAATCAGATTGGCTTCATTCTAACTCAATTGATTATAACGAAGATTTTGATCAGATTCTTCTCAGTATCCGTAATTTCAATGAAATATGGGTCATTGACCATAGCACTACCACCGAGGAAGCCGCAGGGCATACCGGTGGGAACAGTGGAAATGGTGGTGATTTGCTCTACCGCTGGGGAAACCCAGTAACATATCGACGAGGTACATCAGCCGACCAACAACTCTTCAGTCAGCATGATGCAACATGGATCGATGAGGGTTGTCCTGGTGCGGGAAACATTCTTGTTTTTAATAATGGTGTGGATCGCCCAGAAGGTGCCTACTCATCAGTCGACGAAATCGTTCCCCCTGTTGATGAACAGGGAATCTATTCTATTGATCATGACTCTGCGTATGGACCAGAAAACCTACAATGGAGCTATATAGGTAATCCACCGTCCGATTTCTATGCGAATGGAATTTCCGGTGCCGAACGTCTGAAGAATGGGGACACCCTGATATGCAATGGAGTGGAAGGGAGGTTCTTTGAAGTCACACCTGCTGGAACAACAGTGTGGCAGTACGTGAACTCATACCCAGGTCCGTTCTCAAATCACGTATTCAAAATCGACTATTTACCACCTGAGGAACCATCCGAGGGGGAGCCGAATCTGGATTGCAACGGCAGTCTCTCCTGGTCCTCTATACAACCGGGCCAAACCGTACAGGGAACATTCCAGATAGAAAATATCGGGGAAGCTGGTTCATTGCTGAACTGGGAAATCAATACCTCATCAATTTCCTGGGGAACCTGGTCGTTCATCCCGCAGTATGGAAATGATCTTATCCCTGAGGATGGGCTCTTCACAGTGCAGGCATCAGTCCTCGTACCGTATGAGGAAGATAAGGAATTTACCGGATATCTGCGAGTGGAGAACAAAGACGACCCTCGGGATTTCGACGTCATCTCAGTATATCTTAAAACCCTGAAAACCACTGATTTTTCGTTTATATCTTTATTAATGAATCGATTATTCGAGCGATTTTCCAATGGGTTTCCAATACTACAAGAATTATTCAAGTTCTAAAATCGAAAAAAAATAAATGAATTTTAATCCTCGGCATCCTTGTTTTCTAAATCAGGAAACTTTGCAATCAAAGGGATTTCAAATGTATATAGACAATCAGAGCATTGCCATGTTGGGTTTTCATTGTCTATTTGATTGATAAAAGTGGATTGACATCGTGGACATACTTCAAAGGTAATTTTTTGCAGTTTCATTCTTTCAACACGGATATTTATAATATTGATTTATCTTATAAAGTCTTCTCCTTTAGAGCTATCAGAAAATAAGAGGATTCAACAACCTATAATTCTGCGATACTCAAATATGAATTCTACGTTTTAAATCCTTTATTCTTTAAATGGTGTTCTATCTTTAAATTCCTGCTGTTTTCCTTTGTTCCATTGTGAAACAGGTCTCATATACCCGACAACTCTGCTGTATACTTCACATTTATAGGAAATGAAGTGTTCACATTCGTGGCATACCCATGCGTCTCTGTCTTCGTTGGTTCTAATACTAGAGGCGTCTTTTCCACATTTGTCACATTTCACTATTGAATCGTTCATAGTAAACCACATTAAAATATTGTTTTTATTTTTTTTCTTAAAAAACATTTCCGATGAATCCACGAAAGCTTCCACGTTCTTATGTTTCTTTTTTGGAAATAATGAAAAAAAAAAAGAGGGGACCTTCGTATTTAATTGACGAAGGATGCTTGGTTAAATACAACTGACTACGGTCTGAACATTCTCAAAGCTGACGTTTTGGGATCCTGAGGTTGGACAGTAGAGATATATGTGGATTTGTATCTGTACCCCAGATGCTTTCTCTTGAGCGGTGAGTTGATGGTACCATGTGGCTGAATTCATTTGACCAAGGTTTTCGTAATCGGTTGCAAAGGTGCTGGCGAGAGGTTTATTGTACATAAAATGTTGCATGGGCATACTGACTGCATATGTTCCACCTATTTGTTTGGTTTTGATTTCAAGGTCTGTGCCGCCTGCGCTGTTTTCTTTTAGATGAACATGACTATAGGCAGTCAGTTCAATTTTCAGGTAATTTCCGGTCAGTTGGTTTGCTGTGATGGGTGATAATTCATAATAGTAGTCAAATTGCCCTGATGTGTTATACCCATATTTATTGGTATAGATAAGGAGGGGACTGCCAAAGTGTGGGAGGTTTGTGAGTTGTGAGCCATCGCCATAGAATGTGCTTGCGGCTACTGTGCCATTGACGTCTAAGGTAGCGGCAGGGGTACTTGTTCCTATCCCTACATTACCGAGAGTGTAGTAGATGTCCAGGTCATTTAATCCCCAACGTGTATCACCTTGTATTCCTTGAAGATTCACTAAATCTCCCCAGGACCCGTCTTGGGTTTGGAACTGAAGGAAGGTGCCGAACCATTGATGTGCAGGGGTTAATCCAATTGGTCCTTGTTGTCCTTGTGCTCCGGGTATCCCTTGTGATCCGTCTTCTCCTGGTTCCCCTGGTGGTCCTTGAGGTCCTTCGGGGCCCATTGGTCCCATTGGCCCTTGTATCCCTTGTGGTCCTTGGGGCCCTTCTGGTCCTTGTTGTCCTGCGGGTCCTTGTTCACCTTGTAATCCTTGTGGCCCTTGCATCCCGGTGAGGTCTCCGACCCATTTCCCTGATGCATCGATGATTTCTAATCCATTTATCGCGATGTTTCCAATCACGTCTAGTTTCGCGGTAGGATTGTTCGTTCCAATACCGACATTCCCGCTGTTCCTGGCATAGATATGTGGTGGGTTACTCCAGAAGTCCCAGCTGAGGAGTTTGAACGGATACAGGTTTTTTAGAAACGTCATTTTCAGAGTTGTAGACCCTAACCCTGGCGATGGTTCGGTTTCTTTTGTTCCTGTGGATGTCGCTGTCACTGCTGTACAGGACAACACGATAAACATCACACAGATACTGAGACAGAACAACAGCCTGCTTTTTTGATTTATTTTTTGTCGCATTTTAAATTCCCCCGCAAATAATAATTTTGTAATTTATCCTCCCTTTAAATAGATATCCTTACAACGCGAGTTAGTGAAATCCTAAAAATTGTGAATAGTCCTATAGTTCTTTAGAATTGCTTTGTTATTGTCTTGGTATCAAGGAGCATATTATCAAGATAGATTGTCGCTATTGCTTTATAGGTGCTATTTGGTTCGAAAGAGACGTCACTAAACAATCCGTGGTATGTGTCTTCAACGTTGGTTTGAAGATGCACGGATTGTTTCTTTGAGTCAACAATATCGTTATCTTTAATAAAAATGAAATTTAACTCTGCATTGATTATATCATTTCGTCCCGTGTTTTTTATTGCTACAGTTACCGTAAAATTTGCCCCCTCATCAGATTTACCTAACTCCAGTGTCACAATCGTTAAGGCATTGTTTTCCACACGAGTGAAAAACTGAGTAAAACCTACGTATCCTAAACCAAGAAGGACGATGCAGAGGATAACTGCAACAATGACCACAGATGTTCCTTGAATTTTCATCACAATGCCTCGGTTGCACAGTGTTGTAATAAATTCGAATTTAAAACCTTTCCTTAGAACACTCTATTTAAGACAAATGTATTTGTAAGAAAAATGTTAGGAACTTAATAGAAAACAATTCAAGGACAAATCACTATGATTTTTTACATCTCTTTTAAAAATAAATTTCACGATGAATTCTTGTCAAAAATATGAAAAAATACCTCTCTAAATATTTAAATATCTCTTCTTTTATGATGTTTCTCTAAGGGGAAAACAATACGTATGGAGAAGACAATAAAAAGAAAAACAGCTCTATTGAGCGTTGGAATCGCAGTGATTTTTCTGATGGTATCATTTACCTCAGCGGTGAGGTATTATTCGGTCCAGTCTGCGCAAACAACAACCCTATCACCATTATTTCGCCTCCGCCTGGAGAACACCATACACCAGAATGAAAATCTAGTTTTCTCTTCTGAATATATTGGAAAAGACAAACCTGTGCAAATACCGCTTCCCACTCGAGAAATACTCACAGAAGAAATTCTTGATCACTTATCAAACCATAACGTAAAAGAACACGTGCGGCTCCTCAATACCGAACTGTCGCAAAAATGGGATGCTCTTCTTGCAGTAGTAAGAAACAATCTTGGAGAAATCAACAAGATCATCAGACAGGACTATACCGAGTATCAAACCTACTTTTCTCGCTATTCACAGTTGTCAAACCAAGAAGCACAGAACCAGTTCAACGATATGATTAAGGATCTTGACCTTCAAAGTCTTGAGCAAAATACTCCTACAAACTTAGATGGTTCATATCTCGGCAACATCACGACCAGGCCTCTCTGCAACCTCACTAGTGGTCTGTTCTGTCAAATCACCAGTCAACCCATCTGTCAAATTACCACCCAGCCGATTTGTTCACTGACGAAAGGGTTTTTTTGTTGGACTATTTATGGTCCGATCTGTCCTACCACAGGTATTAAATGTCATCCTCCGACATCCAGACCAACGCTGTGTAGCATTTTTGTAACCGCAGGAAAAATATTAAAAAGCATTATCCTTGTCCTGCTGCTTGCGATGGTGATTTTTGTTCCTATCGCTATACTCTCACTGGTGTTTATCACCGTGTCTAACCAGGATCGATGTGAACAGATCCATGAACAAATCACCCTGTGGTTTAACTGTACCACCCCCGAATACAAAAGACATTTGCCCTAGTCGGAGATGAGAAAAATGGTTGAAAAGAAGAGTACTACAACAAAAGCTGAGCTGAAGAAAACTGATGAGTCGAAAACCCCAAAAACATCGTATACGATGAATGAGGTGTTTAAAATCACTGACGATCTCTTTACCCTTTCAAAAGAAAGAGAATATCCTCTTGGTGCATTTGTCCATGGGTTGATCTTTGCCTTGGAGTTCGCTCAACAATCCTATCAGATACCACCGCAACAACTCGCGGAGATCAAACGCGATTGCCGACGGTATGTTGACGAGATTGTTCGCTCGAATGCCCTTAAAAACGCTCCTGAGCTGAAGAAAAAATAAAAGGTGTAGGAGTCTTTTTTTTCTTCCATTCATTATAGTTCTGAGATTGTTCTGTTGTGATTGGGAGATGAGCGATTAATCTACACTTTTATCCAGAGGAAGAAGATGGATCCACTGATTATTTTTTCAATTGGTATTTGTACCTGATCGCAGGAGGCGAAAACCTTAATCTGAATCTTACCAAATCCGATGAAGAGTTTTGAATTCACGGTTGCTTCGCCATTGGGCGCGATACTTTGAATGAGACCTCCGAAGCTTTTACGAAGGAGTTTAAAGATTCCACCAGTGATGTAGATCCCCCAGGTGATATTGGTCGCCGTGCCTGTTCCATTGTTTTTAATCACTGCTGATATTATGGTTGAACTCGTGATGGTTCCGATTTCCAGGGCGGGGAGATCTTTTTGTGTGGTAAAGCTCCAGATCGGCCCATCGGTGGATGCTCCAAAGTTATCGGTCGCACGAATCATCCAATAATAGATGGTTGAATAGGAAAGTGTCCCTGGGTCATAAGAGGTTATTGCGAGATTCTCCGCTACTAAAGGTGGTGATGAGCTTGTCCCAAAATATAGGTCATAGGTCACGGTGTCGTTGTCAGGATCCCCGCCAGTCCAACTGAGAACTGTGTCAATCGAAACATCATTGGAGTCATCTGCGGGTGAAGGGTTGCTTGGCTCAAATGGTGCAGTATTAATGCCTTGATATTTTAAGACAATCACATCGACGAGTTCGTCTTGATAGACCCCTGTGTTTCCCACTACAATATATCCACCGTCTGTGGTCTCTATCCCATAATTAGCCACATCTTCTTTTCCTGCGTTATCAATGATATCTGACCAGTCCTCAAGTCCGTTTTCATCCGTTTTTATGAGATACATATCTGGGATTTGTGTGGATGGATTGGTGTATTCTCCAGTGATGAAATATCCACCATCAGTTGTTTGTTGCACGCTGTGACCTAGGTCATTGGCTGTTCCTCCGAAATAATAATTCCACTCAACATTGCCGTCACCATCGGTTTTTATCAACCAGACATCACCGTCTCCGGCTCCAATTGAGGACGTAACACCCGTGATGATGTAGCCACCATCGGTTGTTTGTTGCACAAAGCTGCCCTCCTCATATTGTGAGCCGCCTAAGATTTGGCTCCATTCTTCATTCCCATCAACATCTGTTTTAAGTAAGAAGAGATTGGTATTTGCTCCAGTAGATTCAAACATACCGGTGATAATGAATCCTCCATCAGCTGTTTGTTGCACATGATTCCCGCCATCAAGTCCGGTGCTTCCAAATGTCTGATTCCATTCTTCGACACCGTTGGAGTTCATCTTGATGAGCCAGACATCCGCACTACCAGCACCATAGGAGCCGGTCCATCCTGTCGCGATATACCCTCCATCGGTTGTCTGCGATGCGCTTTGGAGGTTATCATAATAATCGAAATTTCCAAATTCAGCGGTCCAAGTGAGATCTCCGTTTTCATCTGTTTTTACCACATATCCATCGATATGGTATGTGTATCCGGTGTATCCTGCGATGATATAGCCACCATCAGAAGTTTGTTGAATGGACCTGCCGACGTTTTCATTATAAGAAATCCCATGGGTTTGAGACCATTGCTCTTCTCCATCGCTGTCGATTTTCAGCATGTAAACGTCACCTAGCCATGGCATGAAGGCATTTCTCCCAAGTGCCCCCGTGATGATATACCCATGATCAGAGGTCTGCTGAACACAATGACCCCAATCTATTTTATCACTACCATAGGTGTTTGTCCAATCTACCGGTGGCTGAAAACTTGGTTGTTGTCCCATTAGACTTTGAGTTGCGGTTACCGATGTAAGCATGCTTGCTAATAATAAGAATATAAAAAATCTCGATAGTATTGTTTTCATTTTTTTCATTCCCCCGTTCATAATAAACATCCAAAGGATATATAAACGTTTTCACAGGAGTAAATTGAATAATAACGTTTCATTGGAATTTTCGAGAAAATATTATGATTCATAAGGAGAAAAATACGCGAATGTACACTGCGTTATAATAATCAGATCCTTTTTCAAAAAACATCTAAATTATCTGCCTAATAAGATTTAAAAAGGGAAAGATCGTTATTATATTTGAAACAGGCGGAAGTCATGATAATTACTTTTCTTCCCAGAAAAGGAATCGCACTAGGCGTGTGGATTATGCTGATTAGCATTACAATCCTTCCAATGGGGAGTAGCATAACCTTACAACCAACCCCTGAACCCGTGACGACTCTACCGGATAATAATAACGATGACCAAACAATGACCGTTCCAGAGGGAGTCGAGATAGGTGACATGATGCTTGTTGATCTACGACTTGACCAGTCAAACCCATGGAAACTTCCTGGTTTGTACAACGAGCATAGTGCTATTTATATCGGAAATAATACGCTTATCGAAGCAAATGGTGTCGTCCGTTATCGAAATTATACTCAGTTTTGTCAATGGTGTAAGAACTATGTTTTTATCCGGGTGAAAACTGCAAATGAATCCCAAAGACTCGCGGCAGCGGAATGGGCAAAAAGTAAAATTGGTTTCCCCTATCAAGTTTATTTTGATTTCCCCTGGTTTGGCATAAAAATTGCAGATACCGATAGAAAGATCCCGACAGCAGATGAGATCTACTGCGTCGAACTTCTGTGGGGAGCATACTATATGCAAGGGATCGATATTGATCGAAACGGATGGGTCCCGCCCTGGTGGCTTACTCCGTATGACATTCTTTATGATGATGATGTTGAGGTGCTCTGTAGGAATGTGACCAATAGTACAGAGATTATTCAACCTGATAAGGGTCTGTATATTGCAAATAAAAAAATAGCCTTTACAATTTTTCATACGACGGTAATCGGACCTATTGATGTTATTGCTAGTACAGAAAATGAGTTGATTACAAAAGTAGATTTTTATATTGATAATATCTATAAAGCAACTGATACAGAACCACCGTATACATGGCGTTGGGATGAGCAAGGTTCTGGGGAAAAAGTAATTAAGATAGTCATGTTTGATGATGTTGGGAATCAATATTCTTCTAAAGTAACCATAAGGAAATTATTATAAGATTTTTTCTTTTTAAATCTGTTATAAATGCAGGTAGATATGCATCCATAAACTATAAAAAAACACAAGGCATGTGTTTTCTTAAAAGAATTGGATGGTGTTCGTGGATGGGATATGGTGAATACAAAACTAAAGTAAAACTTGATTATATTCAAGATTTTGAGATGATGTTCGAACGGATGAAAGTGGATCGTCCGAGGGAAGCAGCAACGTATTATACGATTTTGATTATTGATTGTCCGAAGGAGTTTTCTGAGTTTTTGAAAACCGCGGAGGAGCTTACAAATATTACAAGGCGACCTTTGGAGACTGGAAGAAATTCTTTGTTGAAAAACGGGTTGATCGCTGAGGTGTTGTTCTCCGCGCATTCCGAGGAGGATTTCGGCAGGGAAAGCTATCTTCCTGTACACCCGAAGGTTATCTGGGAAGACATCAAAGATGATCTGAAGACCGTGATTGCCCCGGATACGTATACTTCGATATATAATCGGTTGAATGAGTATTCTGCGTCGTATAATGAACATTTTAAAACCTATGGGATCAAAATCAAACGCGATGGGAACGTCACGCTTCGATATAGTGGGAAATGGATCCTGTATAATATCCTGAATAACTGTTTAGAGAAGAAGAATAACCTGCGTATGCAGATCGGTGGAGAGCGGTTCTTCGATGAGCCTTTTGTTCGGTATTTTAAGAAGTTTTTGGCACTGAATACGAAAGTCGAGCTTCTGATTGACTCTGAGACGAACATCGATGTCGCAAAACAGTTGAAGATTGCATATGGCGATAACCTTGACATCCGGTATTTCTCTGAGAACACATCTGGGACGATGCGGAATTACGTCTTTGGCAAAG
Organism: Thermoplasmatales archaeon; assembly: GCA_041304825.1. Lineage (GTDB taxonomy): Archaea > Thermoplasmatota > E2 > DHVEG-1 > DHVEG-1 > SM1-50. Next base: position 7,961 of record JBFYMQ010000026.1, on the reverse strand, counting down.
AGCTTGCCGTCAACGGCATAAAAATCCTGGCCGAGGAAGGCTCCGAGCCTAGCTATGTTGGGACTGCGTATGTGAATCTTGAGGATATCGAGCTTTTGAACGGGAAGTTTGAAAACCTCTGGAACCTGGCAAAAAAACTTCCTGAAAAAGAAAAGTAATCTTTTTTTTTTCCTTTTTTTATTTTTTCTGTATAAAACCATAATGTGTTATGTTTTTTTTAAAAAAAAAGAAAGAAAAAGTGATTTTTTTTATTGAACGGTCTCTTGAGTTTTTGCCGCGTCCCATAGTGAGCGGACCACAAGGATGATAGCGGCTGGGGCGACAAAGATAGCAAGATACTGGGTGATGTTGATAAACAATGGTGCGAGCTCACGAAAGCTTCCGAAGATCCAGGTTGTCTGTGAGACTGCGATCGCAAGGCCGATTAAAATGATCGATGCGATCAAGAATGTGGGTATTTTTTCTTGGGTGACTGCTCCAAGGGCGAAGAACGAGAGGATTCCAACGAGAAATCCAAGCACCGCGACAATAATCCCAAGCGGTGTTTCAAAATCTGTTAGGTTTGTGTTCATCGCTTGTCCTACACCAAAGATCAGTCCGACAAGAACAGCGATACAGATCCCGATGAGGAAAAGCCAGCTGCCTAGTTTTTTTATTGTTGTTTCCATCTTCCACCTTCCTAGTTATTTTTTTTTTTACGATTTTAAAATGGGTTGGTTCTATTTAAAGATTATTCATTTTTTACTACGTTTCTACGAGTATTATCCTCTAAACATTTTTTTGATAGATTTTCAGTCTGGCATTTGTCCACCATATCTTTAAATATATATATTGTGAAAATGTATCATGCTAATATGTATCAAATAAGAGTGAAAGGAGAGAAAACATGCCTAAAATAAACGTGATGTATGAATTAGAACCCAACTACCTCAATGATGAAACCCCCGACTATAAATTGAAAATTACCAATGACAAGGGGAAAAACGTCAAAGTCTCTGATAAAGTCTTTGACCTGATGCTTGATGAAGGATTACTCCGAAAAACTGATGACGGATACGTCTTTGTTGGAAAATACGAAGACCTTTACGGCAAGAAAAAGAAAAAACCTCACAGTTAAGTGCAGTCCCAGCGAAGGAGGGTCTGCTTCCCTTTTCGAGCATCACCTCTTCTTGTGTCTCAGACCCTCCCTTCTCCAATTCAATTTTTTTTTTTTTGGTAGGAAAAATCTTATAGCATCACAATGAATCATCCTTCTGGAACAAGTAATGAAAAAACCTGAAAATCGATTCCACAAAAGAACAGATGAAGAGCTGACCGATTTTATCAAAAAATTAGAATTACAAGCCTTAGAAACAGCGGAGGAACGCCTACCCTTATACCTCAAAGTCGGGTTGAAAGACGCCCGTCTTATCCTTGATGTCGGCTGCGGATCAGGTTTTGTCACCAGAGACATCGCACGACTCACCAAGGGAATAGTGACCGCTATCGATGGATCAGCCTCCCTTCTCACGGTCGCACAAAAAATCCTTAGTGAATATACCAATGTTACCTTATGCAGGAGTGACGCCCAGCAGTTATGTTTTGCAGATGATACATTTGACCTTGTCACCTGTAACTTAATGCTAATGTGGGCAGATGACCCGCAAGCCGTAGTCAACGAAATGACCCGAGTTGTCAAACCAAAAGGAAAAATCCTTGCATCCCTTGAACCGGATTACGGAGGGAAGATCCACTGGCCAGAAAACAAAAAGGTAGACCCGTTGTTTGCTGGAGAAGCTATAAAGAAAAAAGGTGGTGACCCGCATATCGGACGAAAACTACGCAGACTCTTCATCACCGCTGGGCTTGACACCATCATCGGTATCGGGAACAACCGGATCTGGTCTTGTGAGGAGGATAAACAATACTATCTTCACTCCCGGGATTTTTATATTAAGATTTTAAAAGATGCAGGATTAACGGAAAAAGAAATCGATCAATGGGAATATGAGTTCCTCAAAAGCCTTGACGAAGGCGTTCAACTCAATTTCTTCCCGCAGTTCTATGCAATAGGCACAAAACAGAAATCGTAAGAACAATTCAAAAATCTTTGAGGTAAGAAAAATGGCTGCAACGATAATTGACGGCAGAGAAATCGCAAAGGAAATCCGAAGTAAAATCACTCAGGATGTTCAACGATTAAAAAAGAAATATCGGAAAGATCCCCTGATAATAACCATAGTTATAGGAGAGAATCCTTCCTCGGAGTTGTACCTTAAATTACGGAATGCTGCCTGCAACGAAGTTGGTATCGGCACAAAGCTCTTGCGATTCGACGCTGATGCTTCAGAAACTGACATTCTTCAAGCCATACAAAACCTTAATAGCGACCCTTCGGTCCATGGGATTTTTATCCAATACCCCGTTCCTCCACATCTGTCATCAAACACACTCATGAGGGCTGTGATAGCAAGAAAAGACGTTGAGGGTTTCAACCCAGAGAACCTCGGAAGAACACTAATCGGTGATGAGACACTTGTCCCTTGTACTCCTCTTTCGGTTCTGACGATTCTAGACCATGAGAAAATAAAACTCGAGGGAAAAGACATTGTCATCGTGAACCATAGTACTGTCGTCGGAAAGCCACTCGCAACCCTTCTCTTGAGCAGGAATGCTACGGTAGCTGTGAGTCATGTATTTACCAAGAATCTGAAGGCGTACACCTCTAAAGCAGATATTCTTATCACTGGTGCAGGAGTACAGAATCTCATCACGAAGGAACATATCAAAGATAACGCAATTGTCATTGATGTTGGGATCATAGAAACCAAAGACGGGGTCCGAGGTGATGTTGATTTTGAATCTGTAAAAGAGAAAGCATCCTTGCTAACCCCGGTCCCTGGTGGTGTCGGCCCAGTAACAATCGCATGCGCACTGTCCAACATGATGACAACCTATCGAAACTGTGTTGAAAAGAAATAAAACGATTCCTTGTAAAGCTGCAGCATTATTTAGAAAAAGTCAAGGTAAATTTTTTTATCAAGAGAAAAAAATACAGTTACGCCTCAGACTTATTAAAAAAATAGGTCCCTAACCCCATGATGATGACACAAAGCACTGAGATGATACCAAGGTCTACTAATGGATGTAAAATGTTGTTAGCACCAGTGAGGCTGCCGCGTATACCATCGATCATATAAAACAACGGATTGCAGTATGACAGAGCTTGTAACCATCCTGGCAAAGATTCATTTATCGGGTAAAATGCTGATGACAGGAACAGCAGCGGCATTAGGATCAAGCTCATTATCGATTGGAACCCTTCGAAATCTCGCATCTTTGAGGCAATAATCAAACCAAAACCGACAGCGGTAAATGACAGCAACACCATAATGATGGCTGTGAGCAATAAACCTTTAAAATCAACAATGGGCGCCCCTAGGAAAAGTGCAATGATCATAATGATAAATCCTTGACACAACGCGATTGTCGCACCCCCAAGGGTCCTCCCGATGACAATCGACAGCCGGCTGACCGGTGCTACAAGGACTTCTTGTAAGAACCCTGACTGTTTATCCCAAAGAACCGACACACCAGTAAACATGGAGGAGAACAGAATCGCCATCGCGATAATCCCTGGAGCGAGAAAATTGATATAAGAACCCTCCATTCCTGGAAACACCGCCATGTTAAACCCGAATCCTAAGATAAGCAAGAAGAATATAGGTTGAACAATCGTAGAAAGAACCCTACTTCTCGCGCGAAGAAACCGTTTCATCTGTCGAAGCCATAACATATAGATAGCCTGAAAATCCTTCGAATTCATTGCCGTTGTCTCCTCAAATGAATTCCTGATGGTTTAGGGACTTTGGATCGAAGGGTCTCAGGGTTCTGTTCCCGCATACGTCTCCCTGTGTAATACAGAAACACATCATCCAGCGTTGGTTTCCGAACATCGACTGATGAAATAGCTACATTTATCGTCCGTGCGATATCAAAGATAGCAGGGATCTTCTCTTCGCCTCGCTGCACACCTAATGTTAAAAAAGAATCATGCGGTGTGATGTTACTTACCCATGGTTCCTGTCCTAATCTCTTCTGCAATTGTTCATTATTGGAACACGATAGCGTAATCACATCATGACCAACTGATTTTTTTAACGTATCAACGGTGTCCATAACGAGAATTTTTCCATGGTCGATAATTCCAATGCGGTCACATAAAAAATCAGCTTCATCCATATAATGAGTTGTTAAAAAAATCGTCGTACCTTCCTCTTTATTTAATTGTTTAATGTACTCCCAGATTGCTCTCCTTGTCTGAGCGTCAAGACCTAATGTTGGTTCATCTAAAAAAAGTACGGTCGGAGAATGCATCAGGCCTCTCGCGATCTCTAACCGACGTTTCATACCGCCAGAATACTGCTTCACTAAGATATCTTTCTTATCTAATAAATCAACAAGGGTGAGTACCTGTGTTATCCGTTTTTTCCTTGTTTCTGGTGTCAATCCGTACATTCGTGCATGAAAATCAAGGTTTTCTTTACCTGTTAGCTCTGTGTCTAATGCTGGTTCTTGAAAGACAACACCTATATTTTCTCTGACGTTTGCCCGCTGTTTCAGAATATCAAAGCCTGCGATGGACGCAGATCCCTCACTTGGATAAAGCAAGGTCGTCAGCATTTTAATAGTTGTTGTTTTTCCCGCGCCATTTGGACCGAGAAACCCGAAAATCTCTCCTTTTCCAACAGAGAATCTAATATGATCTACTGCTAGAAAATCATCGAATTTTCTGGTAAGATTCTCTGTTTCAATGATGTTCATTTATTTACCCGGTTTAGTTGGAGTTATCAATAACGTTTGTTTTAATAAACTATCCCTTTTTTACTACAGCAAAATAATTGTCTGGAAATCGCCTTGAATGAATTCGTACAGATTCAATGCGCTCGACTTCCAACCCTGAACCTTGTAGTTCCTGGAGAAATTCACCTTTGCTGTAAAGATGATAGAAACGGGGGATATTCAAGTTATGTTGTCTCCACCAAATGTCGATATCACCAAAATCACGGTTCCGGGTAATGAATTGTTTGAGGAAATGTCGGTAGAATTTATCTTGCCAACGTGACCAGACGCTAATCAACGCGACTCCAGTTGGTTTTAGGACACGTGTTACCTCTCGCAAGGCTTTCTGTCGATGTTCTCTGCCTTGGATGTTATGCAACGATGCGATGAAGAGGACCGCGTCGAGGCTTTGATCTGCGAAGGGGAGTTGGACGACATCACCATGTATCAATGTAATATCCGTATAGGACGTTTGGCGAAGTTTTGCCTGAATTATATGCAGAAATCTTTGGGAGATATCTACTCCAATGGCGGAGGAACACTGTTGTGCGCAGGGAAACAGATGGCGTCCGTTCCCGCATCCGAGATCAGCTACGATATCTGTAGATCTGAGCGTGCGAATAAAATCCAGACAAATGATCCAAGGCTTCTGCCTTGTGGTATCAAAACTATCCGCAATAATATCCCATGTGTTTTGTGCGTTGAAACGATACTCTTGCTGCATATCTCCTTCCTAGAATGTTCCTTCTATTTGAGACGATCTGCGATAATTTCGAATGCGATTACCGGGTGTTCGAGATGAAACGCCTGGATTGTTTTGGGATGCAGCTCTCCAAACACACCAATCTCATTTTCTTTTTTTATAAATGCAGCACATCGCCCTTCTATGAAAGCGGCATGGGTTTTTTCTTTTATGACTGGTTTTTCTGCGCATTCTCGAAGCACGGTTTCTACAATTGATTTGCATTCTGTGAAGTTTGCTTTTGCATCTATCTTAAGACCTGCGAGATGACATCGGTTTTTCGCAGTCTCATCAACAACGACTCCTATTTCGAAAATCTGCTGTGGTAATGGGTGATGTCGGTTTTCGCGAAGGAGTTTGAGCAACGAGGGTAACAGGCTCATCCGAAGTCCACTGTATTCTTCACCAATTGGGTTTTCAAGTTCCACCATGGTTTTTCTTTCCAGCCCCATACGTTGGAATTCATCCTCTTTGTTGGAGATGACGAAGGTTGTGACTTCATTAAATCCAAGGCCTATCATAAGAAACCGGAGGCCTTCAAAGAATGTTTGACGGGGAAGTCTTCCTCCAAAGGTTAGGGACTTGGGAAAATCTGTTTGGAACTGGTCAAAACCAAATCCGACAGCGACATCTTCGATAAGGTCAACTTCGTGAAGGATATCGGAACGCCATGCGCCGATATCAACCAGAACGGTTCCGTTGCCTATGTCAATTGCAGTATGTCCCATTTTTTCTAAGTAGGTGGTGATGTCTTTTTCTGTAAATGTGGTTCCAAGGATTCTATTTACGGAAGAACGGGATACTTTTTTTTGTATTGGGGTAAAATCCGGGCAGATGATTTTTCTTGATTCATCAATTACTGTTGTCTGATGGATTGTTCCACCTCGTTCTGCCAGCGCGGCAGTAACAATGTTCAGTGCGAAATTAATCGCTTTTCTATCAGTTCCAGTGACATCGATGAATATTTCTTTTGTATAAGGAGTTACTTCTGTTAAACTGCCGTTAATGATAGGGGGAAAGGAGAGCACATTCTGATTCGCATCAACAATGAGAGGATATTTGTCAAAACCATCGAGGAGATGGGCGTAATCAACACCTTTTTCGTGTTTTTTCAATATCTCCCGTAAGGTCATAGATTCATCCTTTGCTAAGGGAATAAACGATACAGCATCAGGATCTACTGCTTTGTAGACGAACGGTGGTTTTACTGGTTCTGCGTTATGCACCCCTATAGCGACTTTCTTTCTATTTCGCCCTAACCCGACATGAAGTTTTTCTTGCAATCCCATCAATGATGTAATCAGTTCATCAGTCATGGTGACGTTTTTTACGTATGCAGTGGTGACGAACGGTCGTATTTTTTTTACTGATGCATCGACGTTCAGTGAAATGTCTGACAGTACGGTCTTATATGTCTGTAGACCTGTCTGAAACCCGAAAAAGGCTCGTGATGCACGTGCGATACCCTCGACTGAGGTGAGATCTGGTCGATTAGGGAAAAACTCGATGTTGATTTCATCATCATTAATGTGACTGAAATCACCACCAATCATAGGGAGTCGTTCGATGAGTGTCTGTTTTGGGATAGTATGACCAAGCAACTGAATGAAATCTTGGTAATTGAAGGTCACAAGTGGCATATGGACATGGGAATAGAATGCAGGTATATTTGATTTTGCCGTTGGTTTGGAAAAATTTGGATGGGTTATTATGTGTTTTAGTCAATATTTGAAATGATATGGATATGATGTCTTTTTTTCCTGGTTGCACTGACTCTGAATCAACTCAAGTGTAAGATTTTACAGTCGGAATTTTTTAATGATCTTTTTTAAACTTTTTTTCCTTGGAGAATCAGTGATAATTTTATTATCTTTAGAGGATCGTTCTGATTATTTATTTGATTTTTTATTACGTTAATATCAAATAATTATATTCGAAACATTTAAATCATGCTAATGAATAACATTCTTTTACAGGGGAAAAATAGATGGAAAAAAATAATTTATTAAAGGAAACGCTGGTGCTAGGCATCATTTTTTTCTTTTTCAGTACAGGCCTGGTTCAGGGGAAAATAAATCAATCAATTCAAGAAATGGATAACCAACCATTGTCCTATGAGGAGTTTATCCCTTATCTTGAAATAGAATTGGCAGGGGAGACAAAGACGTTTACCCCTACGGATGATACCTATATAGCGAATTACGATTCTTCAGAGATCAACGGGGACCTTACCTATTTAGCTACCAGAAACCGCTATGGCGGAGGATCTGATATCTGGGAATGCGATATTTTGATTAAGTTTGATCTTTCCTCAATTCCACCGTCTACACCTATCCTTTCAGCCTCTCTGAATCTCTATTATTACGACTGGGGGGATACGAATCCTGTTGGTCGGTCG
>JBFYMQ010000025.1:0-20235 GCA_041304825.1 Thermoplasmatales archaeon | reverse complement strand
TGTCAGTACGACATCAGCTTCTGATGATATAGATTTGAGCTATGGGATTCTTTCTCTTACTGATTCAGCAAAAAAAGTGATACTCAATTATACAAGCACCTGTTTCAGCCGTTCTATTTCTAATGGGTTATTTGGGACGTTAAATACAAGTTCTCTGACGTCGTCTCAGTTCGGAGTCCTAGTGATACGAGATATTGATGGTTCCTGTAATGCAACAAAACCCGTGGTGAACAATGAGGATCTGGTTGTTCTTCTCGTGAACACATCTACGTGTTTCTCCGGGATAGGACCTCGCACCGATGTGACTGGGGAAATCTATCCTGAACATGGTCTTCATGGGATTATTGGTTTTACGACACCAAGTACCTATGTGCATACCATTGTCGATTTACAACCTTAATCTTATCATTTTGAACGGAAAGTGAAACGACTTTTTTGTTTTTATACTACATTCCCAGGTATCCTCGTAATCCGATGTCTACTGCTACTGAGGTGATTGCGACAATCCACGCAAAGGGGATAAAATAGAAAAAAGTAACCAGGAAATGGCTGCCTCGCAGGGATCGTATCGTCAGTCCCATGAGAAACGAATGCGCAAGGAGAACAATGAAGATAAGAAAGAAATTCTGGGTGAAAACCTCAGGCGGAACAGTGGTGAGGATCGCTCCGACATCGATGGTTGTGCCTTCGAAAGGATGGCCTGCATTGCTAGTAATCAGAATGCTATTCAGATGTCGTGCCACAACCAATGAGATATAGATGGAAAAGGAAATACCAAAGGTTATTCCGGCAAGCATTGCGGATGTTGTCCGTACGATTGCGAGTTTCTTGACCCGTAGGTCTCTGATTTTCCTGATGTTTTCTGTAATCATTCGCGATACCGTCCGAGGGTTCGCTGCTGCTGCGGTCGCCTGTCTGAACATCTCGCAGGACCGTTGAATGTAGTTGCTGCCGGTATCGACACCGAACCATTCCCAGGCGGCATCGTCGTTGATTCTGGTTCTCAGTCGTCGGTACAGGTCTCTGATATGTTTGGTGAGAATCCCATAATCTTTCTCGCTGAGGTAATAGACGGAATCGTTGATTCTTCCGCCTCTCATTGTCGATATGGAACCAAGGGCTGGGAGAAAGCCCATGAAGTTGCGTTCCTTTCGGGACATATGTTCCTCTTCTCGAAGTGTTTTTATCCCTGGAAGAAGCAATGGTGTGAGTGCAGAAACAATCAGAATTTCTATTGGTATCATGGAGAGTATCGGGATGTTCAGGTAAATTTTTGATATCGTAAGGGCAACACAAAGCAAAATGGAGACGAGCAGTGTGCTTTTGAATTTTTTTAAAAGCGAAAGTTCGAGTTCTCCTTTTTCACCGGTGCTATGCCACATCTCATCAGGTGGTATCATGGAGCGCAACAGATACAGGAGCATTCCTTCTGAAGCCAGTAACATGAATGATGAAACATAAATGAAGCTACCCATATCCTGGGATCCCATGACCATGGGCAGGACGATTCCCATTGACATGACAAAGATAATGGCGATGAGGAGGCTGACATACACCTCGCTTAAGATGACGATATTTTCGTTGCTTGCTTCATAAATCGTTTTGTACTCCTGAAGCACCGCATCTTGTTCATGTTCAATGAACTCTCGATGCTCAACCCCGCTATCAAGACTCTGGGAGAAACGATCAAGGAAATCCCGGAGGATCTTGCTTGGTGTTCTGTCTCCGACGAATCGGAACGTCTTTGAGATAGGGACTCGCCATTGGTCGGCAAGTACACTGATTTTCCGCAGCTCTTCCCCAAGGCTTTTATAGGCTTTATTTCCGCCGATGACATTGACGATATCCTTTAAGCTGAGATCTGAAATCGCTAAAACCCGGATATGGGTGATGAAAAAATGCATTTTACCATTGATATCAGATTCCCTGTTTTTCCAGGTGATGAAGGGGTAGAAAACTGCTAGAATAATCGGTATGGTTCCAGCGAAAATGAAGGTGATTGGGTTGTACTGCAGCTGGGTTGATACAAGGAGTTGCAGAAGAAATGGTAAACACATCACTAGCACACCGAGGAGGAGCAGGGGTATGAAGATTGATCTGATGAATTTTTTCCGGTCATCAAGACTGCGGTACGCTATTTTTATTTCTTTTAAGGAATCTTTTTTTTCTTTTGGTTTCTTGTCTGTTTTTCCCCTCTTTTTCGCCATTAGTCCTCACAATGTAATCGGTAAACCTTTCTCGCCTTCCCTATAGAAGCCCCAGATGCACTGGACGACCTCATAATAATCCATGATATCTTCTTCAACCATCCGGTCTAAGATGTGTTTGCGTCTTTCATGCTCGTCATAGATTTGTGCTGTATCTGCGTATCCAGCGTTTTTCGCTATCTTTTCCTCAAGTGTGAAACTATTTCTGTTTGCTTTGAAGATATGAACATCCTCATCGGCTTTCCAGTTGAATGCTGTGCGGGACATGATTCCGTCAACCTCCCTGTTATATCCTTCGATTTCATCAATAGCAGTGCATCTTCGGATCATTTTTCCATCACGTTCGATTGCAAGTTGTATTACGACAAAATCAAGGTTATCCATAAACGTCTTGGGAACATTGATCGGATCACCAGTGAAACGCTGGATGACCTGAGTAACACTTCCAGCATGAAACGTCGTCATACAAGGATGACCTGTTTGCATCGCCTGGAACACGATGTTTCCCTCTGCTCCTCTGACCTCTCCAGGGATGATATAATCTGGTCTTGACCGTAAAGCAGCTTTTAACAAATCAAAGAGATCGACTTGTCCTTCTTTGGGTCCCGTGGTTTTTGTTAAGAGTCGTTGCCAGACCGTGTGAGGCACTTGGAGCTCTGGTGTCCCTTCAGCAGTATAAATCTTTTTTTGAGGTGGGATAAATGGTATAATCGAATTCATTGTTGTTGTTTTTCCACAGGCGGTTCCACCGCAGATGAAAAAACTGCGTCCATATTGCAGACATAACCAAAGATATGCTGCGATGCTTGAGTTCAACGTCCCCCATTTAATCAACTGAGTCACACTAATGGGAGTTTCAGTAAAACGCCGTATCGTCATGCTTGGCCCTTTAATACTCACCGCAGAACTATAGATGATGTTCCCTCTGCTTCCATCCGGTAAGACACCATCGACGATCGGTCGGCCTTCACTGACCGGTGCACCCATCTTTTCGCTAATGGCTCGCGTAAAGATTGGTGCTTCTTTTTCCCCGACGATCACATTCGTCTTAATCATACCAAACACTTTATGGATCAGATGTATCTTCTCGTTTGCGACGAAATGGATATCCTCAAGATAGGGGTCCCTCATGAACGCCTCAAGTGGACCACCACCAACAAGTGTTTTAATGATAAAATATTGAATAATGCTTTTTTGGAATTTTGTTACTTTTACGTGTTCTAGTTGAGGAAGTTTTCCTTTCTTCTTAGAGATTTCCAATTTCCCTGCTTTCTCATCAATAATGGTAATCTCATCAATGAGCTCCTTGAGCACCTCTCGCATCTCCTCATCAGAAATCACACTTTTCTTTTCAGGTGCTTTCTTCACTATCAACTTAAGAATGATATCGAGCTTTTGTTGTATGACATCATTTACTGCTGGTTCGACGACATGATACTCGGCCTCATCCATATCCGTTGTCCGGTAGATATGGATAAAAACAACTCCTTTCGTCGGGTAGATAAAATTGGGATACGCCTCACTTTTGACCTCGCGAGGTACCTTATTATAAAAAACAGGATAGTTCATTTTTTGTTTAATCGATTCGAGGTAGTCTGTAAGGTGTTGATTTTCAGCAAGCAGTTGTTCAATTTCTTCTTTTTGCATCATATCCATGATATGCTTACCTCGGTCTCCTGTATTCTACCCACGTTCCATCCCCTTTTTTCCCCTATATCGAGATAGGTAATCCTTTTTCTCCCTCCCTATAGAAGGTCCATATGAATTGAACTACCTCATAATAATCAAAGATTTTCTCTTGAACCATACGCTCAATGATATGTTTTCTTCGATCAAATTCCTCGTAGATTTGCATCGGGTCGGTTAACCCTGCCATTTTTGCTATTCTGGATTCTAATATGTAACTGTTTCTGTTTGCTTTGAAGGTTTGGGTATCATCCACTGGATTCCATTCAAATGCTTTACGTGACATTATCCCATCGACTTCTTTGTTGTATCCTTCGACTTCGTCGACTGAAAGAACCCGTCTGATGCGTTTTCCTTTCCGTTCGACCGCCATTTGAATTAACACGACATCAAGGTTGTCCATAAATGGTTTCGGAATATTAATAGGATGACCCGTGAATCTTTGGATGACCTTCGTGACACTCCCTGCATGAAAGGTCGTAATCACAGGATGACCTGTTTGCATCGCCTGAAAAACGACGCGTCCCTCGATTCCTCGAGTTTCACCAGGAATGATATAATCAGGTCTTGATCGGAGGCCTGCACGCAGGAGATCTTCAAGCTCAATATGTCCCTCCTTTGGCCCTGTGGATTTTGTCAGCAATTGTTGCCATACTTCGTGAGGAACCTGTACCTCCGGTGTGTTTTCGACAGAAAAAATTTTTTTATGAGGTGGAATGAAAGGGATAATTGCATTTGCGGTCGTTGTTTTTCCAGAAGCGGTTTCACCACAGACAAACAAACTCCGGCCATATTGAAGGCATAACCAGAGGTATGCAGCAACACCAGCATCAAATGTCCCCCAACTGATCAACTGTGTAACGCTTATTGGTGTTTCACTGAATTTTCTGATGGTCATGGTCGGTCCTTTCAAGCTGACGTCTTTGCTATGAATGATGTTCACCCGACTTCCATCAGGGAGTGTTCCATCAGCGATTGGTTGTCCTTCGCTGACCGGACTGCCGATTTTCTCGCTGAATTCCTGAGAAAACGTATTCGCCCATGCTTTATCGATAAAAATATTTGTTTTAATCATCTCAAAGACCTTATGGATGAGATGAACGTTTTCCCCTGTGATAATGTGGATATCTTCAAGATACGGGTCTCGCATGAACGGCTCAAGTGGCCCACCACCGATAATATTCTTTGTGATATCATATTCAATGCTCTTTTTTTCTACCGAGGTCACACGTATTTTTCCAGCTGTTACTTTCGTATTACCTGTTGAACGTTCATCAACAATCGTAAGCTTGTCCATCAGAGAACGGATCGCCTCTTTAATTTCTTCATCGGTTTTTACTGCCTTCCAGAAAGGTGCCTTCTCATAAATTAATTCAAGCATCTGGTCTCGTTTTACTTTTTCTTTCTCATTCAGACTTGGTTCTATCGCATGATATTCCTTTCCCTCCATATCCTTGGTCCGAAAGATATGGATGAACACCGCTCCTTTCGTTGGATAAATGATGTTTGGATATTTTTCTTCCTTTAAATCTCGAGGTAATTTACTATAAAAAACAGGTCGTTCCATTTTCGGTTGTATCTCATCAAGGTACGTCTTCAGGTGAGGATTTTCGATGATGATTTTCTCTTCCTCTTTTTTTTCCATCTTGGTCATTCGTTTCCCACCCTAAAACGCTGCGCCACTTGATTCGATAATTAACCCCACCCCCGGTCGAACAGAGAATCTCGTCACCGGATCATATTTATAACGTGCACCGTTAAATTTCTCTAAATACATATTATAAACGATGCCGATACCAGGCGCTGTCTCCCGTGACGTCCGAAAATGAATGGTGGTAATCATCCGGAATGTATTATGAATCTCTTCAGGCCATTCTGAGGGATTGGCGGTGATGAAAATGATTTTTCCACATCCGGTCAATCGATTAAAAAAGCTGGTGAGATCCATAAGATTTTCATTGTTTAGGCTGTCTTTCAGAAGCGTAGAAAGCGAATCAATAAAAATAATCTCCGGGTCAAAGAGTTTTCTTCCAGTGATAAGTCCTTCCAAGAATGTTTTCCGAGGGAGTGTTTCTGCAAGTGTCACCTCGGTGGAGATAAATAATAACTTACCTGCCATGAGAAATTTTCTGACATCGTAGCCAACTGATGCTGTTTGTCGTAAGAAACTCTTGATGGTAAACTGTGTTGATACATACGAACATGAACAATTACTTTTTAGGAGGCTGTAGCAGAACCGTTGACAGAAGATACTTTTTCCGGTTCCTTCTTTGCCTTCGATAAAGATCAAAGATCCATTTGGTATAACTTTTCCGAAGCGTTCGGCAAATCCATCTTTTTCCCCTTTTCGCTCCAGGATGATGGATTTAACTCCTTCCATAGTTCCTCATACTCATCTTTTTTATTTTAATTTTTATTTCATAAATGCTAATTCTCTGTCGACTGCTTGCGGTCCTACAACGCGTAAGGTATGGTCGCCGCTTGCAAGGCTTGTGTTCACATAGAGAGTTGTTACTCCTTCAACGGGTATTGATGTATCTTCAAAATAATACTGTGAAATTCCAATAAACTCCCCGTCGATAAACACCTGAAACGTCTGATTTGTCGTTGTCAGTCTTGCGCCACCGACATTTTTTAAATAGAAGTTGTAATAGGCTCCTATGAGGGGTATGATGTTGGGGTCGTTGATGATATCAAAGTCTGTGTTGAGTTGTTCAGCCACCCGGTCGCCACGATTTGATAGACTTGTGGTGACGTTCATGGTAACCGCGATAAAAACACCTGATACCATCCCTGCAACGATGACTGCTGCGACGAAGAAGATCACATGCGTCCCGGTTAGGCTAAATCCCATCTTTTTTCCCTCATCCTGTATAGGTATAGTAATCTGCTATACCGTTATTGGTGATTACTTTTACTCGTTGCGAAGCAGCACCTACGACGTTCATGATTTGGAAAAACACGGTGTTTTCAGGATAGAGATTCTCACCTGAACAGCTGAATTGATGCTCAGAGCCGTTTATTAAAATTTGAAAATCTTTCGTAAAGAGAGTGGCACTTCCAGTGTTTTTCACGGAGATGTTATAATCGTAGTTCGACCCGTTGGCTGAGCGTGAGACCATGGTGATGTTGATATCAGATTGAAGTTGGTTCTGATATCTGTCTTTCATCTCGCCATAGGACTTGTTCATATCCTCGATGGTTGGAAGAAGATCGCTTGTTATGATTTCAACCGCCATGAAGAGTGTTAATCCTAAGATAGCAGCAGCTGCTATCACTGAGAACCCCATCTTTTATACCCTCTAAATGAGTTCTATGGATGTGCATCCATTGAATCAATTAATCAATATGTAATATGATATAATGATAATAATGTTTCTTCTCTCTCTGACGTTATTTGGAAGGATACCCCTCAAGGCTTTTCACTATTTTCTCCATCTCTCGCTCAATTTTATTGAGGAATCGGTCATCCAGTTGGAATCCTTTGAGTTTCTGAATGAACAGCAATGATTGGAGATGATCTTTTGTGGGGAGTTGTGGTGGATGATTACCTGCTTGTGCGGGGTCTTCTGTTATCCCCTTTGAATAATTCATCAGATCGAGCCGAACATCTTCGGAGATCCAACCGATATCAACATAATATCCTAGGGTGTTCGGAAGATTATTTTTTCCAGTTCTATCGACGAGATACTGTAACCATTTCATGAGAACAACAATGCTTTCTGGATCACTGGGGATCTGCTCCAAGGGTTGAATGTGTCCTTCCATGCTGTCAGTTGATTCCCAGGATCTTATGTCCCTTGTTTTCACCAGTCTACCGCTGACTCCTTGTACTCCATCGATTCTCTGTTCTTCGATTACTTTTATACGTTGGTTCAGTTGCTCTACTGCATCCAGGAGTCTTTTCATATCGGTTGTTTGAACCACTGGGTCATTAAGCGCGCGTGTTTCTACTTTCTTTGGTAGGTCCGGTTGCATTGCTCCCGATACCTTGTAATTGGATAGCACGCTTTGAAGCTTCTCCGTTAATCGATTGAGTTGATTTCTTGAAATTCTGATGTTTCTTTCTTTTAATTTATCTGCGACTCGTTGTGCGATTTTTTGAGTCAGAATATTTCGTTCCACCAGAAGTGATAATTCTGTTCTAATCTCAGCATCGTCGAGTGGTTTTTCTCCTTGGTTTTGATCTCCTTCGCTCATTCACCTGCTCCTTTCTATGAACGGATTTCCTTTATTTTAAACTTATGAAAAAATCATTAATCATAGTATCGATATTTTGTTCCATCAGGAGTGATTCTAAGGATTTGTTGAGAAGTGCATCTAGTTCGCTGTCGTTGAGTGTCTCAACGCTTGATGCTGGTATTCTGACGGGTTGTGATTCCGGGATGTTCTGAGGTGCGGTGGCAGTAAGGGATGCCTCTGGTTTGGTATTTGATTCAATGGTTGTTTTCGGCGTCATCGGAGTTGTACTACTTATTATGCTGGCACCGTTTTTTTCGAGGTTGGACTCAAGATCACCGATTCTTGTCTTCACCCCGTCGACCTCTTTGATGATATTTTCCAAAGCGTCTAGTCGTTTTTTTGTGACTTTTGATAATCCGACAAACGGGTTCATTTGTTCTGAGACTATTTCATATAAACTGACAAGGTCA
This sequence comes from Thermoplasmatales archaeon, assembly GCA_041304825.1. Lineage (GTDB taxonomy): Archaea > Thermoplasmatota > E2 > DHVEG-1 > DHVEG-1 > SM1-50. The sequence goes on along the minus strand of JBFYMQ010000025.1, from coordinate 11,690 downwards.
TCGAGGTCTTTTGAGAGGTTTTCGACCTTTTGATGGATGTTGGTTATTTCTTCTTGATTCTTTTTAATTTGAAAATCAAAATCTTTCATGTTTTGCAGGATGTTTCTCCGCTGCTCGAGTTCTTCACGTGACGCATCTACGGAAGCCCCAGGTATCTTATCACTTGTGATTTTTACTAGGTCCGGGCTCGCAAGAGGTTTTTTTGTTTGATCTTGGGCGGGGGCGTCTTTCTTTTCTAAGGGTTTTTCAGGTGTATCGAATTTGATAAGTTTTCGTTCGGGTTCCGGTCGTTTCTCCTTTTGTTCACCTGGTTTGATAGGTGGTGCTATCTCTGAAGTCTTCTGGGGTGTGATTGATGGATCATTTTGAGAAGATGTAGGTTCATCTTTTCCTAATTTTAATTTTATGTGTACCCCTCCGTATTTTCCGAACCTCTAGTTGAATCCCAATCATATCAACAATAATCGTGTATTTATACTTTTACGTTTTTGAACTATCGAGTATTGTTTCTCAGATATACTTGATTGTACCTTATGATAAAAATCTGGGTTGCGTAAGAGAAATAATGCAGTGATTTTCTCTAAAGCCTTTTTTTTAGGAAAGTTTTCCAATCGTTCCAGCATCGTTTTTTAGCCAAAACAAAACGTTTTAAAATAATCAGACGATAGAGAAATGAAAGAAACATATAAGATGTATCAATTCTTACCATGGGAGTGAAGATGGCGACAATTCCTACTCTTGAAGAGTTAAGACGTGTAGATACCAGTCATGATTTGATACTAAGCCTTACTCCTAGCCAAGAGATCATCCAATTCAATAAAGAAAGCGAACGATTTACCGGATTCCAACGAGATGAGGTGTTACATAAAAAACTCACTGAGATTTTAATTCCTCAAGAGTCGTTCTTGCAATGGAAAGACCTGCTTGAGTCGATCCAGCAGGATATGTGGATTGAAAATTTTGTTCTTCCTATTAAGACTAAGGCTAATCAAGTTTATATGATTACCTGGACTGGTTTTCTTGTAAAAGATGAGCATGGTTCGGTAAAGGATATCTGCATCTTTGGAAAACCATTAAAAACAGAACCTATGACGCCGTCAGAAGAGTTATGTTCTGAACCTGTAGAACCGCAAACAGAACCGGTTCTTCAAGAAAAACCACCTGAGGTACATCCAGACATACTGGTAAAGACGACTACGACCATCCCTCAAGAGATACTGCCACCCCCGAAGAGAGACGCTCCGATGAAGCATGGGACAAAAAAAATGATGTTTGCCCGTGAAAAAAATAGTACTGAAGAGCAAACTTACCCTGTAGCATCTGAGATACCGACTATTCCTATTGAACAAGAAAAAAATGTTGTATCATCGGAAACCTTGGAAAAACAACATGACGCAACATCGCAAAAACTGGATTCAATACTTCAGTCACTTTCGGAACTTTCAAAAAAATATGAGACAGTTTTGAATCGTATAGCCGAACTTGAAAAGAAAGACGAACCATGGGAAAAAAACCATAAAAACCTGCAGACTGCTCCGCAACCTCGCGCTCAAGAGGTTAGTCCTTCGGTAATAAACCAGCCAACTGCTACTCCCGATGCTGAAGAAGAAGATCAGCAACAACCTGTAGAAACGGAACATACGTTTTTTTCAGATCCCTTTGGATTTAAACGACAACGGACAGAACTCGAATTAAAAAAACAACGGGTAGAACTCCGTATGAAAGAATTGGAATCTTTCGAAACACGTTTGATGAAAGACAAAGATGTGTTCCATGCTCGTGTCGAAGAATTCAGCAAGTGGCAAGAAAAATTAATGGCCTTGGAAGCAGAAATTGAGAAGCGACGACAAGAACTGATGCAACAAGAAAATATTGTTTTTGAAAAAAATCCTCAGTCGACAGTTCCCAAACAAAAAACTTTCGCTAATCCGGACTGTCAAAAAGGCACCGCATCCGAGGTTGCTTATTGTGATGATGGGACTCTTGAGAAGATTCCTCAGTCTGCAGCGATCATTCAGCGGGGGATTTTAAAACAAATCAATGCTCCATTTTTAGAATTACTAGGATATACGATGGAGGAAATAATTGAAAAAAGCTATTTTGATTTCATTGCCCTTGAAGGTCTTGCTGATGTGGAGAAATATTATCTAGACCGGTTAAAGGGAGATAGTATCTCAGTGTATCGGACTGTGTTTTCCACCAAGGATAACACGAAAATACCTGCTGAGGTCAGTATCAAACAGACTATCTATAATGGTGAAAAGGCTGAGATTGCGATTATTACCTGTGTAGATTCTATTTCTGTCTAATGTGTAAATGAATCTGTAAAAAAAAAAAGATAAAAAAGGGAGAGATTGTTTTCTCTCGGATACGTTTTTTTATAGTTCGCACACTTGGTATTTGAACGCCATCGGGGCTTGAGCGACGAAAACACCGGATCCACCAAAGTCGGGTACCAGCGTTCCTTCTAAGACCTCTCCGGCCAGCAATCCACCGGTTTCTGATAAGACCGCTGTGAGGTTGACCATGAATATCGCTTGATCTGTGGCGCTCATGCCATTGGTCTTCATGATGGAATCATCCCGGTCATGAATTGAGATTACTCCATAGTTTGTCCCGTTGAGTTGACTGAGGTTCAGTGCGTGGAATATGTTCGTGTATCCGTTGCTAGATACTTTCAATGCTAGATTGAGACTCAGGACGGAGAAGTTATGCAATTTGAGGTAGACTAGTGTCCTGTTCAGATCGATATCTAATGATCCTGCTCTTGGTGAAATTGCGATTGCAAGATATTGAATTTTTGTTTTGTTTACATCGGTGTATCCTGTGACTTCGATGACTTGCAGACCACTGGAGACATCTCTAATGGTTTGTTTACCAACCGCATAGGCACGTTGTTGCAGGTTTTCTGCGGTTTGGATAATTACACTTGCAGCGACCGCTGCGACGAGGATCATTGCAATAAACACAATTAACGTTCCAATACCAACAGCAGCTTCCTCATCTTCTTTGATGTTTGTGTTTTCAGGTCTGTGTTTCTTTCCGGGTTTGATTGCGATAATGGTATCAATTCTGAGGCATCCGAGTCCTTGTGAGGAATCTACTAAAATAAATCCATCTTTGTAGTCGACGTCTTCGAGTATACCTGTTACGACATTTGCTCGTTCTTCACCAGGTTCTTTGGTGACGATTTTGCAGTATTTGCCCACCAGCTTTTCCATATACCGTTTTACCATTTCTTTCACCTACCTTTCCTTTCCTGCCATTCATACTCATGGCAGTTTTTCACATGTAACATGTTCGCAGATGACACTATATAAAGATTCGGCGGTGGACCATCAAAATGTAAAAATCACACCAAGATCATTTTATCATTCCCTCCTGTTGATTAAATCCCTCATACGATAAAAAAAAGGTAAAAACTACCACATATCCATGGTCTCTTCCTTAGAGTACCATAAGTTATCCACGATCATCCAAAACAGATAACAATTGTATAACAAGGTATTTATATTATTCAGGGAGACTTTTTATCGAGGAAATCAGGGATATCATGGATGACCGTGCTCAACTCGGATCAATCGCCGGGATACTACTTCTCATATTCATCCTTATCGGAGCGGTTTCCGCCTCAGTGATAATAACAGATACCCAGACTACATCAGAAGAAGACCTAAACAATATCACCAATGAAATTGTCGATGAACTATGTAGTTATTTACAAATAAAACAAATCATTGGAAAATACCAAACAATCCAGGGAGTTCAACGAATAAATAAAATCGCAATCCTGATTAAACCCTTCGTTTCTCAAAATATCGATATCTCCCATATGACCCTAGAATTGTGTGACGGAGAATATTACCAAATCCTGTTTTTCAATGGAACCGCAGGGTCTATCCGTTCCCATTCACTCTTTGAACATCCTGTCTGGAATTCAATGACCAATGAAACCTATGGGCTTCTCTCAACAATCGATGATGACAACTCTATTATCGAAGCCCATATGATAAACAAAAATACAGATATGGCCTTTATCGTCATACAACTCCCGGATGATAAAGCGATGACACAATATGCACAACTCGTAGTAACGATACGTCCCTCGCCAGGCATCGGTCGAACAGTAACCCTTGAAGCCCCATTGCCTATAAAAAATATCGTTACTCTCTACGAATAAAACAATCTACTGTTATTTTGAATCGTCATCCTTTAATTTTTTTGTCTTGAGATGATCCTCTGCGGTATGATCAAGACATTTCTCAATTTCGTTACAGATCCGTAATTCTTCTTTCCAGGTTATATTTTCGTGAATTGGACTCGAAGGAGTCTCGCTGGTCTTCATGATATGATCAATATCTCCAGCTAGGGATTTTTTTTCAGCGGGGATCTCCGATGAATCCTCTTTTAGGCTACTCGGAGGATTTCCTTTTCCATTCAGCAAAGATTCCAACCATTCGACCTGCTCTTTATTGACAGAACCCTGGTTTTTCTTAATCTGTTCGAAGAATGAGGCCATTTCTTTGGTTCTCAGCTCGCCTTGCATCTCTGTCTCAGATAATCTTATGGTCAAATGTTCGACATCGGTATGACTAATTTTCAATGCCGATTGAAGCTTTTCCATCTCCATGGCTTTTGTATCTAAGTCTTGTTTTATAGTATCAAATTCTTTTGCCAGAGTGCTGAATCGGATTTGCTGGTCCTCTGTCTGGTTCTTCAGTTGGTTAATGGTCAGACATTTTTCATCTAATTGATCAAGTCGTTTTTTGAGATCCCGTTTTATCCGATCACTCTCAACACCACTCTGCTCCTGCTCTCGCTTGAGGTTTTCTAACTCGTCAATATGCACTGTTAACTCCTGGCGGGTCTTCTCTAACTGTTTCTGAAGATCTGAAATTGTTCCTTGCTTTGTTTCCAATGCAGTTATTGTTTCCTGCAAATCTCTTTCTTTTCCATCTATAACGTTTTGGAGGGTATGAAGCTCATTGTCCTTCTCTTCGATGCCCTGTTTGTTTATAAGAAGCTCATGGTTTTTTTTCAGTAGATCATTTTCTATGCTTCTCAGGTCATCGAATAATCGTTCAGTTTGTGAGGTTTTTTCTAGAACCGTCGTCTGATTTGCCATAAGCTGCTTTCCGATTTGATCAATGATATGATTCTTTGAAAGTATCTCGCATTGCAACGAATCGAGTGTCTCCTGAGCGGATTTCAGTTCACTCATATGAGTTGTGAGTTCATCGTCTCGTTTTTCCAACTCTGATTGGAGTGTTTCCACCATCCGTGTTTTTTCTAATACAGACATGTGTCGGTCGGACAGTTGCTTTTCGAGGTCCGCAATAAGCTTACTTCGTACCACTATCTCTGTGTTGAGTGAATCAAGATCTTGCTGTAAATCCTGAGTTTGTGTTGTAAATTCCAATGTTTTTTTCTCTAGTTCTGTGTGCACATCACTTAACAGGGTATCTCTCTGTTCAAGCCTCAATGAAAGTTCTTTGACCTGCTCCTGTTTATCCCGAAGCTCGATGTTGGATACTAAAGTATCAGCCCATTGTTTCTCCGATTCTCTGCTCATCTGATTTAATTCATCCTCTACTCGTTGTAACTCTCGTTTACTTGCAAGAAGCTGGGAGTTTCTCTCTTTTACTACCTGAGAGGTTTTTTCAAGGTCTTTTTCAAGTTTTACAATGAGATCCTCTTTCTGTTGTAAAAAAGTAGTGTTGGATTCTAATTCAGCAAGATGCTTGGTCAGTTCTGATTTCATATCAGAAATTTCATGGTTTTTACTTTTCACCTCGTTTCTGAGGTGAGAACATTCTTTTTCTTTCGTCTCAATTTCTTCTTGTCTTTGCTCGATATCCACCTGAAGATGCTCTGCTAACTGTGTTTTTTCAATAAGATGTGTTTGTTCAGCGGAGAGTTGTTCTTCGAGGTTTTCAATGATGCGGCTTCTTGAGTCGATCTCTCCGCGGATCATGTCTAATTCTACTTGAGATTCCTGAAGCTGCAGTCCCTGCATATGAAGCTCGTTATTCTTGTGTAATATCTCCTGTTGTTTTTGTTCAAGGATGTGCTGTGTCTCTTGCAGGATTTGCCTATTATGGAACAGATCATCCTGCAACTGTTCTGCGGCATTGGATTGCTCAATGAGGTTTGTTTGATTTTCTGTAAGTTGTCTGGTGATATTCTCAATGATTTTATTTCTCGAGTCGATCTCACACCCAAGCCATTCAAGTTCCTCTACTTTCTGTTGCAGGTTGTGTTTTTGTCTTGCGATTTCTTCATTTTTTTCTTTTACATCCTCTTGTAATACGCTCACCATTTCCGTTTTCTCTAAGACGAATAGTTGCTGGTTCTCCAATTGTTTTTCAAGAGTATCAATAATTTCGTTCCGTGAAGTGATTTCCCGCTCCAATTCCTCTATCTCACCTGTCTTTTCCCCAACTTCTTTGAGAGAGATGGTAAATTCATCATTTCTCCTTTGCAGCTCTTCTTGAATCTTTCTTGTCAGTCGATTGCTATGCTCCAGTTCTCTGCTCAGCTGCTCGGTAAAATGATTATTCTCCACGATCCACGTTTGTTTTTCAATCAGTTGTCCTTTGATATCCTTAATAATTGTATCTCTTTGCTTGATATCCTGCTGAAGTGTTCTTGATTCTTCGGCTTTTTCCTCTAATTCATTTTTTACAACCTTAAACGCCTGGTCTCTTTTCTCCAACTCGTTTTGTAACCGCATGATTATCTCTGTTTTTTGGACCAATTGTGTTTGTCGTTCGAGGATTTGATGCTCCAGGTCGTCAAGAAGTCGGTTTCTGATTTCAATTTCGTCACGCAACTCCTCTCCTTCATCCTGTGTAATCCTAGGTTCTTCCTCTTTTATACGTCCCTGGTCACTCTTTAGACCTTGGTCTTGAACAGGAATTTTCTCAAATTCGGAAATAATCTCATAAAAGTGTTGATTTTCTAACTTTTCTAAGAATTGGTCGATGGTCTCATGCAGTTGAACAGACTTTTCCTTAGAAGAATGGCTAGCGGGGGTATGCATGAGCTGTACCCTGCGGGGAACACCAGGGATTGTCTTCGATTTTATCGGTAGATGCTGATTATTTCTTTTCCGACCGAATCCAATGTACAGTTTCTTTTTCTTTCTCGGAGGAACCTGTCGATTACTCCTCGGATTCCCAAGCATTGTGTTAACTTCTTTTTTCTCCTCTTTTAAAAAAACCATTTAGCACATACCTCACTTCAGCACAGATCGCATCTACCCTCCGGCAAAGGTAATAGGTCTTTTTGTTCATTAACATTTCGGAGTAAATTCACAAATGATGCTACAATGACTTAAGGAAGAAAAAACAAAAAAAAGCATAGGAGAAGAGATACGTATCGATTTTTTCATCAGTGTATCTTTTCTGCGAAGGCTTTATAAAACGATGACAATATCCTGGCAGACAGCATGCCGGATACGTGGAGTAATCCTAACCAAATACCCGTCGAATCACCATTCGATCTTGAATTATTACAGCGGGAGGTCGGTCAACGCTTTCCCTTCTACGACATGAAATCAAACATCAACACAGTCGCATTTTTCTGTCGCATCGATGAAGAGACCCTGGAAGAAAAATTCGAATCTCTTCGTCAAACGTTATTAGAAAAGCAGTATATTCCCATGATAAAGAACGAACATGGAGAATCTATCATCTATGTCGTAAAAAAACCTCAAAGTAAGAAACGCAGGTCGGTATGGGTAAATGTTATCCTGTTGGTGGCAACAGTGTTTACCACCACCCTTGCTGGTGCTCTGCAATGGGTAGATATCGATCAGGTTGATTGGATGAACATGGTTTCTTTCTCATACCTCTGGCAAGGCTTTATCTTCTTTTCTATACCTTTACTTTTAATCCTTGGTGTCCATGAGATGGGACATTACTATGCATCAAAAAAACATCATGTCGATGCATCGTTACCGTTTTTTATCCCCCTCCCGCCACCATTTCTCCTTGGAACCTTTGGAGCATTGATCTCAACTAGAGAACCTATCCCAAATAGGAAAGCGTTACTAGATATCGGTGTCGCAGGTCCACTGTGTGGATTTCTGGTCGCCATCCCCGTATCATTGATAGGTTTCTTCCTGATGCAGCAACAACCAATCCCCATCCCATCGAACGGAGCAAATATCTCTCTGATTCCACCGTTACTGCTCCAATGGATGCAAAACCTTTTTTCCATCTCGGGGGACTATGTGATACATCCGACGCTGTTTGCAGGGTGGGTGGGTATCTTCCTGACAGCAGTAAACCTGTTACCCGCAGGTCAACTTGACGGAGGGCATGTCGCACGAGCGATATTAAAGGAGAAACATAAATACGTCAGTTGGATAGTTATCTTTGTCCTAGCTGGATTGAGTTTTTTTTACACAGGGTGGTTAATGTTCGCAATCATCATTTTACTATTCATTGGTACACAGCATCAACCACCTCTCAATGAGATAACACCCCTGGATACAAGACGGAAACTTCTTGGTCTAGCAATTCTTATCATCTTTATCCTCTCCTTTGCTCCCATTCCGTTTGGAGTGGAGTAAGACCCCCTGTTTTTCTCCTTATTATCATCAAGGATTATATCGTAATGATTTAATACTCATAATGAATCCTTATCTTGAAGTGAACCGCATGAAAACATATATCCAGGTTATGTTCAACAGTGAAGGAGTTGCTCCATCCGAAATAAAAAACCAGTTACTGAACATGGGATTTAAGGCGACAAAGGGCAATTATGATTTTGTGTTCGATTGGGGAAAAGAAAAAGCCGACATTAATGAACTCATCTTTTTTGCAGATAAAGTCCATGCTGCACTGAAAAATTCTAAGGTTCTATTTAATATTGAAACAATCTAAGATCCTTATTTTCTTTCCTTTTGTTTGATTTTTCCAAGGGTTTTACTCAAGACACCCATGAGTGTATGATATTCCCACTTGGAAGGTATCGCTCGTCCCATGAGACGTTTAAACAGTATCTTCGTATGTTCTTTTTTATGCGGTTGGTAGTCGATGTCATCAAGGAGTTGGGCGAAGAATTCATATAATTTCTGTTTTTCAAGAGATCCAATCGCTCTACGACGCTCAGGGATGCATGCTTTCCTCAGATATATCGAATATAAAACAATCGTCACCGCATGGGAAAGATTCAGCGATGGATAGGAATCACTTGTCGGGATCTTTAGCATTATATCACAGGTGGCGATCTCCTCGTTAAACAACCCGTAATCTTCCCTTCCAAAAAAGAGTCCGACCTTTCCTTTTACATCGAAGATCGTTTTTGAAAAATCCTCAAGAAGTACAGGATTTCTCAGATGTCGTTTATCTGTTTTTGACTCAATAGATGAGGTTGCAACAAGGAAATCAAGGTTTTTTATCGCATCCTCAAAGCTACTGAACGTTTTTGCATTGTCAAGGATTTTTGTTGCATGCATCGCACGCGCATAACAGACGTTATCCAGTTCGCAGGGGTTGACAAGATAGAGATGTTCAACATCAAAGTTCATCATCGCTCGAGCAACTGCACCAACATTACCGCTATTCTTTGGCTCAACAAGAACAACATAAAAAAAAGAGAGTGGGTTCTTCTCGGCCATGACGGTAAGATCAACGGATGTTGAATTCTTCTTCTTTGTCAGACAGCATCTTTTGATATTTCGAAGGAAGATGCTTGACTGTGCTTTCCATCTTGGTTCGTTTCTTTAGGATTTCTGATCGTTTATCGGTTTTTAACTCTTCAAGGACATATTTGCGTTTTGTCCGGTAGCTATACAGATAGTACACACCGATTCCAAGGATAATTAACCCTGCAACGAGGATATAATCATTCCAGATGCCAACTGGATCTTTAATGAAATGTATCGGTGAGGTTACTGGTTCTGCGATACCAATAAAAAAGAGATATACCACACCCATGAAAATGAAGAGTGCAGCTGGGATTAGTATCAGAATGCTTAGTACAAGGACATATTCTCGTAAAAACCCTACAATTCTTCCACTCATTTTTTCTTCACCTCAATATGATTTCGCATATCTCATCCATGTTTTCGCAGGTAATCCGCACACAGGACAGTGCTCCGAACACTCTGCGTTTTCAATGGGCTCCCCTAATGTATTCCCCTCTAAAACATTTTCTATTTCTAACGCACAGTCTTTATTGCCGCACCAGGGGAGGGCGACAATACCGGTTTTTTGTTTCGCTTCCTCTATTGTTAAGACACAATGCATGTTTTCTTTGAGCAGTTTTTCTGCGTTCGCATAGAGAGATTGTTCAAGGTCTTGTAGCTCTGTTTTGATTGTCTTTTCTGCGTCTTTAAGGGAGACTGATTTCTTTTTACCACTATCCCTTCGTACGAGTGTCAGTTCGTTTTTTTCCACGTCCTTTGGTCCAATCTCTATTCGTAGTGGTACTCCTTTTAACTCCCAGTCGTAGTATTTGTTTCCTGGTGTTATTTCCCGGTCATCGATAAAGGATCGTATATTCTCTTGAATTAATTTCTTGTGCAACGTCGTGCTTGCTTCCAGAACAGCGTGTTCTTTTCCTTTGAAGATGATAGGGATGATAACAATTTGAAGAGGTGCTACTTCAGGGGGCATGATTAGTCCTTTATTATCCCCATGAACACCGATGAGTGCTCCAAGTAATCGCTCGCTCATCCCATAGGTGGTTTGATGACAGAACGCATGATCTCCTTTCTCTGTTTCATAGGAGATCTCATAGGGTTTAGCAAAATTATCACGGTATTGGTGAATCGACCCTATCTGAAGGGTTCTCCCAGATGGCATCAGCACGTCTATACTGATGGTATAGTATGCCCCGGCGAATTTATCCCACTCCGGTCGTTTGCTAAAGACATAGGGCAGACAGAGTTTATGTAAGAGGCGGTGTGCGATTTCCTTGTCTTCTTTTATCTGTCGTTCTGCATCCGCAAAATCAACATGGCAGGTATGTGCCTCGAAGAAATGGATCTCTCGAACACGGATGAATGCTCGTGTCTGTTTCGTTTCGTACCGGAAGGTATTGACGATTTGGAAGGTTTTTAATGGTAAATCAGTATGGGAACGGATCCACAGTGAGAAGATCGGATACATCGCGGTTTCTGATGTCGGTCGAAGAAGCCATCGCTCTTCCAGTTGGTTGACGCCAGCGTGGGTGACCCAGAAGACTTCTTTTCCGAATCCTTCGATATGTTCTTCTTCTTTTTTGAAGAACGATTCAGGGATTAATAGGGGGAAACAGACTTCTTGATGGTTGGTGAGTATCATCTCATCTCTGATGAGACGGTCGACATGGTTCATCAGTTTCCAACCATAGGGTCTCCAGATGTTCATTCCTTTGATCGGATAGCGTTTATCGCATAAGTCAGCAAGTTCAACGATTTCGTTGTACCATTCGTTGAAATCGTCGCTTTTTTTTACTTTTGTCTCTGGCATAGCCTTTTCACTGTTTCAACCAAAAAGAGGTATCTTGTTTTTAAAGATACTGGTTTGATTCTATTGCCCTCTGCCTTCTTTTGCTTTTACACGCAGTTCGGTTGATTTGCATCGCCGGCATCGTTCTGCTTTTGCTGCGTTGGATGCACCGCATTTCATGCAGATTTTCTTGTTTAATAATCGGCTTTCAGCTTCAGGGAATCGCGTCATCGGTTATCGCCTAGG
>JBFYMQ010000024.1:0-20383 GCA_041304825.1 Thermoplasmatales archaeon | reverse complement strand
TTTTATGAGTGTGTTGATTTTTTCCCTCATGTTCTCGTAATGTGTTCCCATCCAATAATATTTAGAACAGGAAGGGCAGACCCAGAACTCGTTTCTCGTCTGAAATATTTTCTCTGGTATCTTATCTTTAATAGCTTCTTTATCGATAGTGTGAAGCGGGGTGTTACATTGCGTACAGCGAGTAAGGATTTTTTCCCTATCAAATGGTATTTCCTTAAGGATCTGGTGTAATTGTTCGGTGAGATCTGTTGTGTGTATCTCTAGAACAGGTACGAGTGATTTTTTCGCTCGTATCAGTAATTCTTTATCCCGGGAGATGAGCAGGCGTTTCTCGTTCTGTGCGATCTGAAGGACAAGATCATCATTCATCGTCGCATCCGGGTAAATTGTATCAAATCCGAAAATGCGTAGCCATTTCGCAAGCGAACCAAGCATGTGATCACAAAGCAGCTTCATTTGGGATAGTAATGGAGAGGAGGGATTTTGTCTTTTCTGAGGTATTTCCTGTACTATAAGTATTTTTTTACTTCAAGAATGTCGTAGTTAGGGTTTCCTGCGTTATCATATGCAATCACGATGATGGTGTGTTTGCGCATCAAAAGGAAAGGTTGGGACCACTCCCAGCTGTAAGGTTCCTGGGTATCGGTATATGCTGGATTTAGTGAGTCATCGATGACGAACTCGACTTGAGCTATCCCCGATTGTGCATCTGCGGCTTCTACGTGGATAGTGATAGGACCGTAGATGATGGTACTTTTTTTGATCAGCCCGGAGAACAGACGTAAGCCCCAGAAATACAGTCCATTACTGGGACTTTGGATGGTGACGATGGGCGGGATTGTATCTTCCCCGCTGTAGGGTGCCATGAGAGGATATTGGTCGGTGTTAATCCCATCGAGAATTTCATAGGGACTATCACCGATGCCATCGCCATCATCATCAGACCCTATGTAATCACTCCAGTAGTTCCCTCCAGAGGGATAGCCATCATCCCAGATGTTCGCTGCATCGTCATACGCTTGGTGACGGTTTGATTTGAAATTATTATGATAAATGTAGTTATTTGAAGAATCAGTAATCCCAATGCCGGCATAGAAGTTATCATCAATGGTGTTTTCAAAAATCTTAATATTTTTACACCCTGGATTCAGGGATATCCCGTTCCATCCATTGTCTGAGATTTTATTGTCTATTATCTGTATATTCTCAGTAGATTGTTTGAGTATGATACCTTGGAAGTTATCATAGATAGTATTTTTCACAATAGTACAATTATTTCCATTTACTACGATTCCAGCATTTTGTTCCTCTGTGCCACTGTGTTGAATCATGAATCCTTCAAGATGGACCTCATCAGCGCAGATTGTTACTACATCATCAGAGTATCGTCCATCGATAATACAATAATTGTTATGGATTCCATAGAGGTACACCGATTTGTGAATCCATAGATGTTCCCAATAAATCTCAGGTCGGACAATTATTAAATCACCATCTTGGGTAGTATCATCATTAATTGCTGCTTGGATCGTTAAGAAAACTTCACCTGTGTCGTTGTTGCAGATGGTACCATATGGGTGTATCAACGGATATCGATCGGTACTGCTGTTCCCTGTGGGGTATGGTATGTCTCCGATCCCGTCCTCATTTTCGTCAACGCTGTTGTAATCATCCCAGTAATTTCCTCCAGTGGGATACCCTCCATCCCAGGTGCTGCTGGCTATGGCATCAAATGCTTGATAAGTATTTCCAAAAAAGTTATTGTGATAGATAGTATTGTTGCATCCGTTTAGGATATAGATTCCATAATAATTATTGTCTTGAATTTTGTTATTGACAATCGTATTATACGGTGTATGAATTAAGATGCCTGCGTTGTTTGGATTACTCCCGCAATGGGTAATTGTAAATCCAGAGATGGTGACACCCTCTGCGATGATTTTCACAACGGTCCCGAAATCATTACCAGTAATCACGGAGTTGTACATCCCCTCTCCGATTATCTCGAGTGATTTAGGTACTACAATATTCTCAATATATTGGCCACTGAAGACCGAGACAATATCTCCTCCGATTGCATGGTCAATGCCATCCTGGATATACTGATAGGGGTGATCTATGCTTCCATCCCAGGGCCCTCCAGTGTTACTATCATCAACATAGATGGTCGATCCTCGTCCCACGGTATGCTCACCATTCTTTTGTAGTTCGGTAAAAACGTTTGCAGATCCCTGGATGATGAAGAGACCTGCGATTAGGAAAGTAAATATTGCTTGATAGATGGCTTTGCCATGATGTGTTTTGTTCATACGTATTCCTCCTTCTCACACAGAATTGAAATATATTTTTTATCTCTTATAATGTTATATTAATAGAATATTTAAATATTTGCTGATACTTCATAAAGATGAGAACATCAAAGGTTCAAAAAGCGTCCATTCTTATAGATCAATTCATTATCTGCATAGACTTCCCCGTTTTTTCGCAGGTCACAGACCATATCCCAATGCAAACCGGAAATATTTTTACTACGGGTCTCTGGGAATCCGCTTCCCACCGCAAGATGGATCGTTCCACCGATTTTTTCATCAAACAAGGTGTTTTTTGTAAACATCTTCACCCCATAGTTCGTCCCGAAAGCAAACTCTCCTAAGCGTTTTGCACCAGGGTCCATGGCAAGCATCGCATGAAGGAATTGTTCTCCTTTCGATGCAGTTGCCTTCACTACGACACCTTTCTTGAACCAGAGTCGGATGTCATTGACTTCCCGACCGTTATAGGAACCAGGGAATGAATAGCTGATGTGTCCGTCCGCTGAGGTTTCTACAGGGCCGGTGAACACCTCACCATCTGGGAAATTCTCTTGTCCAGAGCAGTTAATCCATGTCCGCCCTGCAACCGATACCTGAAGATCGGTGTCTTTTGCATACACATGGAGACTCTTTTTTGAACTCAGCATCTTGCGTATCGTCTCTTGTTCTTTATGGACCGTCTGCCAGTATTTGATTGGGTCCTTTGCATGGACATGGGCAGCGTTAAAAACAAAGTCCTCATAGTCCACAAGGGACATCTCAGCGTCTTGAGCTGACGCCTGAGTTGGGTACTGAGTGATACACCAGCGGAGTTCTTTTTTTGCAGCCCGATTCAGGAATATTTCTTGAATCTGATGATGTGCAGTGTTATTAATTGACTGTTTTTTCGGATCGATGTTGGTCATATTGCGTGTATTCTCAGGGCTGATGATTGAAAGACTCGCATCGATGCGTTCGATTTCAAATTTACTTAGAGGTGAGACATATTTAAGTTGCTGATCAGACGCGTGTTGATAAAAAATCTCCGCAAGGCCATCGATACCGATATGAGTAAATGGATGTGCACCAATCTTGATTGCCTGGTGGTAAACTTCTTTGATTAATGGCGCGGCAAGATGGCTGCCTGAGATGACAAAAAGATCATTTTTCTTCAGATTTAATGAGTAGCGCGTCAAAATCATGGCAAGTTTTTCTAATCGTTTGTCAATCATGTCTCTATCCCGATATGAGAACAAGTGAACTCATAAAAGCATTTCCAGTCGGTCTTAGATTTTCTCCCAGTCCTTCAGTACCGATTCCCAGTGATATTTCTTGATTGCCTCGATTCCCTCGATTTTCCGAATGATCCGCTCATAACCTTTCAACAATGTTCGGGTCGAGACCTTGACGATGAAATCATATTTTCCAGAGGTGACAGACACGTGTGAAACCCCGCGGATATCCCAGAGTTTCCGCATCGTCTCCTTTACAGGGGTTCCTGGTTTTACGGTGATGAAGATATAGGATTTCACGACGGTAAGTGCAAAGGAGATGATGCCCATGACGATTAAAACCAGTCCAATGATCTTAATGATTAACATGACTGGGTCTGTGGAAAATTCTGTGATAACACCTATCTGGAGAAGGAGGATGGAGAAGGGGAGTGCAAAAATGATGGTTGATGCGCGAATCGCGTTATTAACACTAGCTTTCCCCATACCCAGTGAACGGATGTACAAGACATAGGAGAAGAATGTGGTCCCCATGGTAAGAACAAGCAAGAGGAAATATTGCGGATCGATTGATGTGACAAAACCAGTAATCAGATGATTCCCGCTCGTGAAGAAATCATAGATGAATAGAAGAAGAGCGGTGAACAGACAAGAAAAAAACACGTTCCAGAATCTGATATTGATGGAGTCGTTTGGTCTATTGTGGATTTTCATGATTTTTAATTTTCTTTGATAAATCGAGAAAATCGCCCAGGTGGGGTTGACCACGAGGAAGACGATGAGGATTGGGAATAACTGAAACTCTCCTGTGAGGCTGATGGATGCGAGAATCGCTCCAAAGGTGACGATGACGGAGGATTGTATTTCCACGAGAGTTGGGACGTCTTTTTCTGTGATGGACTCCATAAGAAGAAGATACAGGATGACGATCTGAGAAAACGATAGGATTACACTAGGGTCTTGGACCGCGGAGATAATCGCGCAGTACCCGACGGTGTTAATTGCGTTGACCAAGCCAGCGATGAGATGGTATTTCATCTCGCTTTTTTGAACCATGCGAATTCGTTTGAAGGAGGGATCAAGTATTTTTGCCCCCAGGCTTTGTCCTTTGATTTTTACGGACAGAGTCAGTGTGATGAGAAGGGTGATGATTGTTCCGATGAAAAAGAGTGCAAATGCAAATGCCCATGGGTCGTATTTGAATACGGGCAGGCTCCCGACGTAACTATCGATACCGGTGACTGCCGCTGCTATAAAAGAAGACGTGATCGCTAGGACGTAGAAGAGATATTTTTTCCTAATGATCATGTTTTCGTCTCATTATTGTAGGCTGATTTCTTTTTCAATGATTTGGGTGGTTGTCTTAGTTACTCCATCGATCATCTGTATTTTATCGGTCACGTTTAAGAGTTCTTCGAGGTTCTTGACCTGGGCTCTGACAACGATGTCGTATTCTCCAGCAATAATGGAAATCTTTGCGACATTGTCAAGTTGTCTCATTTCCTTTATTGCTTTATCTGTTTTCCCTGGTTGCATGGTGATAAGGATGTACGCGCTTATCATAGTTCTTCACCCATTTTCCACGCGGAATATTAAGGCTTGGTATAAAGTTTCCTGTATATGAGAATGTTGTGCTGCTGGAATAACCTATGTAACCTCTCATCACGATGTCGTTCTACTTTTCAAGAAGATTGATTTACCGGTGATATCTTTTTGATTTTCACGGGGAAAATCTCGTTGAATTCTGCTTTAATATTTTCAACAAGGGAAGAATATATATTTGTTAGGAATTAAAAGAAAATTATGAAGGAATTTCACGACAGATATGTTATTAAGGAAAAAAACTATTTCAAATAACACATTGGGAGTAAAAAAATGTCAAAAAGTAGTAAGGATCAAATGGACCAGGATGAAAAAAAGGTCCTTTCTGAACTGGTAAAAAACGCGAATAAAAATATAGAGACGATCGCAAAGCTCTGTGACTTCTCAAAACAAAAGACGTGGAGAATCATCAAACGATTAGAAGCAAAAGATTTGATCTGGGGGTATACCGCGATTTTCAATGAGGAGAAAATGGGACTGAAGCATTTTATGGTAATGATAAAAAGATCAATGAAAAGACTGGATGAAACAACAATCAATAAAATTGTCTCTAGAAAATTAGAAGATATTATAAGAGAAATTGGAATTACTATTGAAAGCAGTTCATATGTCCATGGTGATTACGACTGGATTCTTACGTTTACTGCAAAGGATATTATCCAGGCAAAAAAGTTTTCTGATTCGTTGGTGGCAATGCATCCTGGTGTGATTGATAACATTACGATTGTAGAAACGTTGATGTTTATCAAAAAACACTATATCTTCAACCCTGAAAAGGCTCGACTGAAAGAATTCCTCTAGTTTTTTATAATTTTTTTTAATCATTGCCAAAACTCATAGTTACATTGTGATTGAGACACGATTATAAAAAATTGAGAAAATTGGTAACACGAGCCCCGCTAACAATATTTTTAAATCAAATTATTGATATTTTTCCGTTAAAATATCTTTTTTATGAATTTATATGTCATATAAGCAGAAATCATTTGCAATAGAAAAATATTTAAGTGAAATAAATCATGCTTAATATACGGGAGAAAGGAAGATGAACCATGAATTCGTAGGAATTATTACTAAAAAGAAAGTAGTGCCCACCACCTACGTCATAACTTCATAGTTCAAGTCTTCATGTCTTGAATAATATGTTATTGAGAGGAGGAAGAAAAACCTGAAAAAGGAAGGGACGTTGGCAGGAGATTGTTTTCTTCATATTTATCCCCTTAGTATACTTCCACAACACTGCCACTCCCACTCTCAAAACAAATCGAGCAAAAAACATAATATAAAAGGGAAAAAAAGAAGGGAAAATATCGGTGAGCGGTTCTATAATATTTAATGATGACAAAAGAAGAAAATGCATTGAATGTGGAAAGGATCTTAGTTTTTTTGAAGGCTATCGCCATCCAACAATGGGGATCCATTACTTGATATGTCGGGAATGCTTTGAAAAAGTAGAAAACAGTGTTGAACGCTGGGGACGATTTGTTCTTTGGAACTCGTTTAACCCGGAAGCACCAGATCCAACATATATCGATAATTTTCCATTCTCACAAGATGATACGACACCACCGCATAGAAAAACAAAACATCACAAACATTTTCATTTCATGAAATTCTGAGACTTAGAAATCCTTCTTTTTCAATAATCGACCTACCACAACAACAGAACACCTGTGAGAAGAAGTTTTTTAAACAACAGTTTGGTTCAAAGACAGGATGTTCCGCGTCTTTCTGCTTGATGGGTATGTTGATGAGCCAACCTGTCTTGGTGTTCCACCATACATCAGTCCATATCCGCGATACATTGCCGGGGCGGTCTGGGATTTTGATCCCCATGCAACAATCACCTATGCTACGATCGATCAGATTCGAAACGACACATCTTTCCTTCATACTGCTGCAGAATCTGATGTACTTGTCGTCATCGCAGGGATGTCTGTCCCTGGACGATACCTCTCCGGGTTCCCCGTCAGCCCCAACGAACTTGTTTTCTATCTTACTACGATATCAAAACCAATAAAACTTCTTTGTGGTCCTGCAGCGCGGTACGGATTCGGGATGTCCGGTGGGAAATCCGTGATACGAACCGATGTCGTAAAAAATGTTTTTGACATCATAGCAACAGGTGATGGAGAAATCGTTATCTCCGAATTACTCAAAAACAAACTAAACGGCGACACAATAGACCCTTCTCGTTGCAGACCTAACCCACAAGCCATAAAGAATTTTGCTGTGAAAGGTGCACGAATTGTCACAAAGCATCCTTTTTTCCCAGAGCATCTTATCTCAGAAATCGAGACGTACCGTGGATGCTCCCGGAGCATCACGGGTGGGTGTTCTTTCTGTAGTGAACCAAGCAAAGGATCTCCAAGATTCAGGACTACAGATGACATCTGTGCGGAGGTCGCAGCGTTGTACAACGCAGGGATTCGTCACATGCGCATCGGAAATCAACCTTGCATTTTCTCGTATATGGCAAAAGACGCGGGAGAACAAGAGTTCCCGCAGCCAAACCCTGAGGCGCTCCAACAGTTGTTCCAGGGGATCCGCTTGGTTGCACCAGGGGTCAGAACATTACATATCGATAATGCGAACCCTGGCATTATCGCGCGGTACCCGGAGGAATGCAAACAGATCGCAAAAAGCATCATCCAGTATCATACCGCTGGTGATGTTGCAGCAATGGGAGCTGAGAGTGTCGATCCAGTGGTGATCAAAAAGAATAATCTGAAGGCAACAGCCGATGAAGTATATGACGCAGTATCACTGCTAAATGAAGTTGGTTCAAAACGTGGAGCAAATGGACTTCCGGAGCTACTCCCCGGTCTGAACTTTGTCTTCGGTCTTGACGGGGAGACAAAAAATACATTTCATCTTGATTACGAGTTTTTGAAAAAAATATATGACGATCATCTTCTCCTTCGACGGATTAACCTTAGGCAGGTCATCCCAATCCCTGGAACAAGGATAAATCAGATTGGTGAGAAAAACATCAGAAAGCATAAAGCAGCATTCCAACGATTCAAACGAACAGTGCGGCAGACTATTGAAGGACCAATGCTTCGGCGTGTGGTACCACCCGGAACGGTTCTGAAAGAGGTCTATGCAGAAACCTACGAAGGAAAATTGACCTTTGCTCGACAGTTGGGAAGCTATCCGCTGCTTGTCGGAATCCCTGGCGTCTACCCGCTCCATCGATTCTATGACGTGAAAATCGTGGAGTACGGGTATCGATCACTGACCGCAGTACCATTCCCCATTGATATCAATACGGCACCTCGAGAGACATTGGAAGCAATGCCTTGTGTAGGCAAGAAACGAGCGATACGGATATTAGCCAAACGACCTTTTTCTACTAAAAAAGAATTCATCAGTGCTTTAGATGATCCAAGCATTGCACATGTCATTGAAGAGTATATACAACTGGATTGATAAATAAAAAAAAAAATCATAATGGAAGAGGATGAACATGGAAAAAAATAATTTCAAGCTACTGGAAAAACAACTGGGGCATACATTTAAGGATAAGAAGCTTTTGACAGCGGCTCTTACGCATAAAACATACGCGTTCGAGGCGCAGACACCGGTGGAGTATAACGAACGATTGGAATTCCTCGGCGACGGCATTCTGAATTTTATCATCGCTGAAAGACTTTATCAAAGCAACCAATTTTTTTCAGAAGGGGAACTGACGCGAAGACGAGCACAAAGTGTCAACAATAACGTCCTTGCCGATGCTGCAGCACGGCTCAATATTGGTGCGTATATCCTTTTGGGAAAAGGAGAACTGAAACAAGAAGGAGCAAAGAACCGCACAAACCTTGCCAATGCCTTAGAGGCGTTGATTGGTGCGATTTACCTGGATTCAAATCTTGATACGGTTAGGACTGTTATCTTCAAGAAAATGTATACAAAAGAATTCCAAATTTAATTCATTGTTCCTCTTACAAAATTCATAATTTTTATTGTATAAAAAAATTTATATATTAGAATTTATTCCCTGTTTAAAATAAAAGTAGTGAAATGGGGAAGAAAAACCTTATTTTCCCAAATACTAACTTTAACACCTCCCCGCCCTTCCCCATTCAAACTACACAAAGCTGAAGTGAAATTTTAAAAAAAAAAGATGGGAAAAAGAAAACGTTTCTTTACCCAGCAAAGGTTCGAACGACAAAGCCACTGATAAACACCAGTGAGAGTGTTGCCAAATAAAACAACGTCTGATCCCAATTCTCTGTTACGAAGACTTTCATCTTCCCCTTTCTCCTACATCACCTTGCAAAGAAACATTTTGTAAGAGCATTTATAGTTTTCTATCAAAAATTCGACAACTGACGAACATTTGAAAAAAAGAAGCAGGAAGTCAGGACTCTTTTGTTTCATATGGTCCTTTAGATACGGCAAAACTACAAAAAAAGAAAAATAACACCCGTTAAACACAAAAAACAAAAAAAAACTTATCCTCGTTATATTATATGTTGGCGAATCAGCTTTTTTCCGTATAATTCCAGTTCTTATAGGTATTATTCCGAACCGTCGATGGAGGAAGGTTCTTTTCTTTTTCCTCAGAGGATAACACATCGATGATGATCCCTTCGATATCTCGTATGAGAATCTCGCTTTCATCCTCGTTGTAATCCGTCGTATAGATGGTCCCATTCCGATAGATGACCCCGTCTTCAGCGTTGAACACTGGTTTATGTTCTAATTGTAACTCTGTATCAGTATCCTTGATGTCCTCAAGTTGTTTGAATTGATAGGCATCCTGTGCCATCCCAATCATGGTTCGCAGTACTTGTATCTTTTTAGGGTCTTTCTCCGCATGGATCGCATCTTGCAGACCAGAAATAATCGCAGGGATCTCCTGCGGCTTGGTTTCACACAGTATCTTTCCCCAGAACCAGTTATACAGCTTACTGCCTCTTGCGTTAATATGCTCAGCAGGTTTGTCTGGGTACAGGATAATCCTTCCATTCAGAGTCCGATGTGTTTTTCTCCACTGGGTTCTTAGGGAATCAAGTTCTTTTTTCCGGTCGCTCTGTTTTTTCATTTCATGTTATTATTATGCGTTTTAGGATATAAACATTATGGAACGATAAATTTTGAAAAAAAAAGAAAGACATGTGATAAAATCTCATATGTCCAACCATAATCAATGCGATATACTTGGCAATCAAATTAAAAATAATTATTGATTCCTTTTTTTAAATTTGATTAAATTCTTTCTACAATAAATAAAAATATTTATAGGTGATAGTGACTGTCAACCGCCGAGGGAACATTACTGTGATTGGTAAAATAATATCAATTCTGTTTATCGCAATAGTGATGGGTACCTGTTTTACAGTCATTGGGACACAACAACAGAACGATACCATCACACAACCTGAAACAAATAAGCCATTATCAACAGAAGAAATCACCGCTGAGAATGAGTGCGGTTGCGAATCGTATGAAACACCGGGAGATGATGGACTCTATCACAGGACAGGATTGTTGCCTGCAATCGAAACACTACCGGAAGGAGAGTCATTCACAGGGCGAACAGCGTCATCATGGGATTGGCGTGATGCGACCTATAACGGTCACACCGGTGATTGGACTACACCGATTAGAAACCAAGCAAACTGCGGAAGTTGCTACGCATTCGCACCACTCGGATCAATCGAATCACTCATGAAAATAAAACAGGAGGACCCTGGGTATTCCATTGATCTGTCAGAACAATTCATTGTTTCGTGCGGGATGGAATGGATGGGGAGCTATATCTTGGGATGCGATGGTGCGTACTCTCCAGGACCCTATAACTTCATCACAACCTACGGGACACTACCAGAATCCTGTTTCCCCTATGTAAGTGGATCTGGCTCTGTTCCTCCGTGTTCAGATAAATGCAGCAACTGGGAAGACCTCATCATCCAGATCGATGCATGGCACACGGTCGCCAATGATATCACTTCGATAAAAAATGCCTTGATTCAACATGGGCCGTTGACTGCAGGAATGATCGTCTATGACGATTTCTTTGACTATGATGGAGGCGTGTACGAACACCCAGGCAGTGATCCTAATCCGATGAACCATGCGGTTGTCATCGTTGGTTATGATGATGCGCAAAACTGCTGGATCTGTAAGAACAGCTGGGGGACATTCTGGGGCGAGGACGGATGGTTTAAAATCCTGTACGGAGATTGTAAAATCGGTCAAGAGATCATCTATTTTGATTATGCGCCTCAGACTGGCTCTCAAGTGAATGTTAAAATGCATCGGATCCAGATGGTCGGTGATATCGAAGGATGGTTCGAAAGCGAGGCGGACTGGTCGTATCGAATTCAAGTCTATAGCGGAAGTCAATGGATAGAACAAGTTAATGATGACTATTCCAGCAATGAAGACGACCATACCGAGGATGTCACCCACCGGTTCCACGTCCAGACACCAACAACGGAAATAACCATTAAAGTCTGGGATCGAGACCTGCTGAGCGGGGATGATCTCGCAGATGTCAGCGGATACACCGGTGGAGGAACCGATGACAGCACGACGGACGTCAGAGGAGCAATCTTCCATTGTCAATATAACCTCATCACTAACCAAGTCGTACAGATTGATACGATCATTTCTGAAGGAGGGTATCTTACTACCTCTGGGACATACCAGCCAGACGGGGGCGATAACAGCGACGAGGAGAATGACGCAAAAGTCTGGTTCCAGCTCTCAGATTCCTATGAGCCTCCAGAACCAAATCTCCAGGTGAGCGGAACGCTACAAGGAACTATAAACAGTGGTACTAATCATTACGCGCTTGGGACATTCATTGTGGAAAACATCGGTAGTGACCCAGAGGGTTTTGGCGACTCGTACCTGGATTGGGCGATCGCAGAGACACCAGACTGGGGGAGCAACTGGGCATTTCAGCCAAATAGCGGCATTAACCTTCCCTCAGGAGATCCGGTCACAGTCTCTGTGTATGTCGACGTACCAGATGAACAAGGGACGTTCACAGGCGCAGTAAAAATATGGAATGCGGAGAATCACGCGGATTACGGATTTATCTCCATCCAACTGGTGACACCTATTGAAAAAACCGTTCTGCAATGGAATCTCTTCTGGAAGGGGTTCGATGGTATTTTGTCAAAGAATATCCTATCCTTTGTGCTTGGCCAATCCCTAAGATAGATTTAAATACAGATTTATATAATTAAGAATATACGGGGATAAACATCATCGTAAACATTAGGGGATATATTATGAAGAGAATAGTACCACTATTATTAATTGGAATCATGGTCCTCAGTGGACTTGGAGCTGCTGCTGTTTCAAAAACCTCAGAAACACCATTGGAAAAAACGGAAACCATCATTTTTTCAGACCCAGAAATAACGACTAAAGAAAGTTATTCGTATGTTAAAATAAGCAATGCAAACTCATGGCTCAATACACCCGGCGCACCGATGCTTCCTTCATCGGTCTCTACCTATATTTTCCCATTCGGAACTACCATAAAAAATGTCGATGTGACTTTCTCCGAACCAGAGGAATTCATCGTAGAAAAAACGTTATCACCAGCACCAACACCAATGACCTATGTCGCAGGGACGAAAGTAAGTTACAACCAGCAGCGAGAAATTGGATCGACCTATCCGGAAACACTTTATGAGTATCATCTTGGTGCAGGTATCTCCGGTGAAGATCATGTTCTATTTGTGACGATTCGATGTTACCCTGTCCAATATAACCTACAGGAAAATACAATCCTTTTCCGAAGCAAAGCATCAATCTCGATTATCTATGAATCCGCCTCTCCAGAAACTTCAATGGTCGATGATTACTCATTAGTCATTATTGCTCCGAAAAGCTTTTCCAATTCACTTCAACCGTTGGTGAACCATAAAATCAGCCAGGGAATCACAACGAAACTTGTGACACGAAACGAAATCTGCGATAGCATCTACTTCCCTGCAGAAGGACGGGATTGTGCTGAGGAAATGAAATATTTTATTAAGAACGCTTATGACCAATGGGGAACGGAGTATGTTCTTCTAGTTGGAGGAAGGTCTGGCGGGATTCTGAATGAAAAATGGTATGTGCCGGTCCGATACACCAACCTTGATGATGGAGCAAACTGGGAGGGAGGATATCTGTCCGATCTTTATTTCGCGGATCTCTATGACGCTTATGGGAATTTTTCAACATGGGACTCCAATGAGAACGGGATCTTTGCTGAATGGAACAGCCAAGGAAAAGACATCCTTGATCTGTACCCTGAGATATACCTCGGGCGACTTGCATGTAAAAACATCAATGAGGTCGACACCCTTGTCAACAAGATAATCACCTATGAGACGACGACAGCAGGGACCGAATGGTTCAATAAAATGGTTGTTGTCGGCGGGGATTCTGCGCCGAATGCCACGGACCCCTGGTATGAAGGCGAGGAAGAAAACGAACTCGCATTACAATACATGGCTGGATTTGAAGGCGTTCGACTCTGGACATCAAACGGGAACTTCACCGGGCCTCAAGATATCATTGATGGGGTTAGTACCGGCTGTGGGTTTTTATTCTTTGACGGGCATGGGAACCCTTCATCCTGGTCCACCCATCCACCACACAATGAAAGCCAGTGGATCACTGGATTGCAGTTGAAGCATATGCCAGAGTTGACAAATGGAGAAAAACTCCCAGTTGTAGTCTGTGGCGGATGTCATAATGGTCAGTTCAACACGAGTCTTATGAATATTCCAAAAGGATTTCTCCAACAGGGGTTTTCATATTTCCAAAGGAAATTTTACTTTATGGAATGGGTCCCAGAATGCTGGGCATGGAAATTAGCCAGTGTGAAGAACGGTGGGAGTATCGCGACCATGGCGTATACCGGGCTTGACTGGTTTGCCACGGAAGACTGGAACAATGATACCATCCCTGATTGTACTCAGTTCTTTTCTGGATACGCGAACACACAGTTTTTCAAAAATTATGGGATGAACAATAAGACCATCCTTGGGCAGGCGCATACCCAAGCACTCATTGATTATCTGAACGCGTATCCACCGATGATTGAGAAACTTGACTGTAAGACCGTCCAGGAGTTTGTCCTCCTTGGAGACCCCAGTCTGCAGATCGGAGGATATTCATAGGAAGGAGGTATAAGAGATGAATAAAAAGAAAATCATTTGTTTCGGAACGCTGGTATTGCTATTGTGTGGATCTGTCTCGATTTCAGGTTCACAGAAGGGCGAGCCATTGCTAAATGTCAAAGATCTTGTACGAATCGATATAACCAAGGGAACGGTAGCACTTCCGCAGGACGTGGAGGTCGTTGCAGAATGCCAGGGTGAATGGGTTGATATCATCATCCCACGGTATCGGTTAGAGGAGCTAACCAATAATCAGATTTCGTATACAACTCGTATTGCAGATATGGATGCGTATCATGCGGCCATGATGGGAACATACCATACGTTTCCTCAGGTTGAAGATATCATCGAAGGAATTGCAGAGAACCACTCAGACATTGTCAACCTTTTTAGCATTGGAACTAGTTACGAAGGACGTTCTCAATGGTGCTTGGAAATCTCTGATAACCCTGGCGAGGATGAAGGGGAACCGGAGGTTTTATTCATGGGACTGCACCACGCTCGCGAATGGCCTACTGTTGAGATCTGTCTGCGTATCGCGAATAATCTAACCGCAGGGTATGGTTCCAATGCGACGATTACCGATTTAGTGAACAGTAGGAGAATCTGGATAGTACCCTGTGTAAACCCGGATGGATACGTCTGGTGTCATGACCTGAGTCATGATTGGCGCAAGAACCGACATTATTTCTCTGAGTATGGTACCTATGGTGTTGATTTGAACCGGAACTATAATGGTTCAAGCAACAGTGACATAAAGGGTGCATGGGGGTCGATTGGCACTGGCTCAGTGACGCATTCCCCAGATGGTGAGACCTATTGCGGTCCAGGACCCACCTCGGAATTAGAGATTCAGGCGGTCTGTGATTTTATCGTTGGTCATGAGATTTGTGCGTTAATTTCCTGGCATACCTACCAAGAAGAGCTCTACTGGCCGTGGGGATATACGTCATCTACTACCCCAGATGCCACGTATATGGGAGCTGTCGGTACCGGGATTGCTCAAAGGATTACCCGTCAAAGTGGATCAGGGACCTATACACCCAAACAAGCGTACGGACTTTATCCTACAACAGGTGATACGATTGACTGGTCATATGGGTTCAGTCATTACGTGCTTGGTAGGCCGACCTTTGCATATACCATCGAAGCATGTTCGGAATTCCATCCTCCTGCCGGGTATCTCGATCAGATCTGTAAAGAGAATAATGACGGAGCGATCTACCTTCTCCAAGAAGCACAGAACATACAAGACACCGTTATTCCTCGTGTGATGCCACCTCTTCTTGATGAATTACCAAATGATTCTGATGGGGCGTATCGGGTCTCTTGGCAGGAACAGAACCCGTCTGCCGATCCTGATTATTTCCAGCTGGATGAGCTTTCAGGACTTGCCGTTGGGACAGATGACGCAGAGTCCGGGTCTGGAGCATGGAACCTTGAGGGTTTTGCACTGTCAACAACCAAATATCATTCAGGAAGTCACAGTTACAAATCACGATATCTTGATTCTGATACCTCTGCGATGACAACTACGTCCCCGATACCGATTACCAACGGGATGACGCTTTCCTTCTGGTGCTGGTATTATACAGAGGACGATTACGATGATGTGTTTGTCGAAGTCAGCAGAGACGGTCGATACTATAACATCTTAGATATCTTCACCGGTTCATCAGGTGGCTGGATTTATAAAGAGTATGATCTGAGTAATTATTCCGGAGAATCCCTCGTTATCAGGTTCAGGTATTCAACAGACCAAGGAACATTACAGGAAGGTTTCTATGTAGATGATATCGTCCCAGTTGCTGATTTCGATACGGTGACGACACTGTCAAGTTCCATCACTAATGATTATTATGATGTTACCGGGAAAGTCAATGGGAGTTATTATTATCGTGTGAAAGGCCATAACAGCGCACGTGGATGGTGTGACTTCAGCACCCTTGAGAAGGTCGTTGTCGTATTAGGGGAAGATATCACCCCGCCAGTGACCACCTGTTCTTTAACAGGGGAGCTGGAAGGGGATGTCTATGTCAGTGATGTGACAGTCACCCTCATCGCAACGGATGATTCAGGTGTTGATTATACGAAATACAATCTCGATAATGGGGGATGGACAACGTATTCGTCGCCAGTTGTTGTATCGAAAAATGGGAATCATACGGTGCGTTTCTACTCCGTTGATATAATCGGGAACACAGAGACTGAAAAAACCTGTTCCTTTACCATCCAGAAAGAAGTACCAACGGTTACCATCGCCATAAAAGGCGGCTTCGGCATCTCAGCAACCATTACCAACACGGGGACAACCAATCTGACGGACCTGGATTGGACGATGAATCTTGATGGAAAACTGATTTTTGTTGGAAAAACAAAATCAGGCACCATCGATACACTGGTGGTTGGTGAAACGGTCACCATCAACGACTTCATCCTTGGTTTTGGAAAGACGGGGATAGCAATGCAGGTTGAAGCTGCTGAGGCAACCGCGACTGGTACAGTCATCCTGTTCTTTGTCGTTGGGGTTCAATAATTTCCCCTCTTTTTCTTTCTTTTTTTTAATCGTATTTGTTCCCAAAGTTTTATATATTATTGTAAGGTTTTAATACCTTATATATTTGGGGATATTCTATGAAGAAAAGCCTAGTAGGAATTATCGTAGCTGTTGTAATCATAAGCGGATATGGAGCTCTTGCCACGTCATTGATAAATCAGGATAGTGCCGAAAAAACAGATACTATTGTGTTTTCGTCTGTCCAACTTTCTGAGGACCAGGACTCTATCACTGTCGATTTGTCTGAGGCGACCTCTTATCTCTCAACCCAGGGGAGTTATGTTGTACCGGTCGTGACCCGGGTGTATACGTTCCCATTTATGACAAAGATAAAAGATGTTGTGGTGAGTTTTTCTGAGACGTTAGAAATACCCGTCTCAAAACCACTGAAGGTCGCTCCCAAAGCAATCGCAGATAATGCAGAGGAACCCATGGACGAGTCGCTTCAACCTGCTTCATTGAACATCTACCCGGAGCAAAGCTATCGTTATCATTTGGCAGCTGGAAGACAGAATGAGAATATTGTTATGTTTTTAGCGGTTCATCTCTATCCGGTTCAGTATCTTCCTTCAGAAAGCATCCTGCGTTGTTCTGAGAACGCTGAAATCACGATCACCTATGAACTTCCAGAGACTCGTTCAACGGTATACCTTGATGAGTTCGAGCTTGTGATCATCGCCCCCGGAAAATTTGCTGATGCGTTACAACCATTAGTCACCCATAAGATTGACATGGGGATGACTACGAAACTTGTTACGCGTGATGATATCTGTAACAGCATTTATTTCCCTGCAGAAGGACGGGATTGTGCGGAGGAAATGAAATATTTTATTAAGAATGCAGTTGACCAATGGGCGACGAAATATGTTCTGTTGGTTGGGGGACGGAACGGTGGTGTACAACAAGAAAAATGGTGGGTACCGGTTCGATATTCTTTACTCGATGACGGCGGGGAAGGTTCGTATCTTACTGATCTATATTTCGCTGATATTTATGACAGCGCAGGGAATTTCTCCAGCTGGGATTCGAACAATAATGGGGTTTTTGGGGAGTGGACGAACACACAAAGGGATATCCTGGATATGTATCCTGATGTGTATGTGGGTCGTCTGGCTTGTACAAATATTCTTCAGGTGAAAACCATGGTGAAGAAAATCATTACTTATGAGACAACAGCCTATGGATCAGATTGGTTCAAGAAGTTTGTCGGTATCGCTGGGGACACCTACCCGGCATCTGGTGATCCTTATTATGAGGGGGAACTTGCGACCAATGCATCGTTCATGCAGCTGGAAAGCCTTGGATTTGAAGCTTCCATGGTCTGGACATCCAATGGTCGTTTTACCGGTCCTGAATCAGTGATAGAGGAGTTTAGTACTGGTTCGGGGTTTGTTCATTTCTCAGGTCATGGAAACCCTGCGTCATGGTCGACTCATCCACCAAGAAATGACAGCTGGGTGAATGGATTAAAAGTCACGGACATGTCGAAACTTAAAAACGGAGAAGAACAGCCAGTTGTGATCGTCGGCGGATGTCACAACGCACAATTCAATACAAGTTTGATGAATATCATCAAAGGTGTTTTAGAGAATGGCTTGGATTATTTCGAATATAAGGAATTCATCGGAGAGTTTTGGTACGACGAGTGGATTCCCCGATGCTGGGCATGGTCTATGGCTAGTCAAACCAGAGGTGGCGCGATCGCGGTGATAGCGAACTCTGGGCTTGGGTACGGAGAACCCGGAGCTGATACTTTGACTCAACGAGGACGGCACCTGGAATGGTTATTCTTCAAAGCCTATCACGATGGCGAGGTCAACCTTGGGGCGACGCATGGGACGGATGTGATCTATTATATGAATGAGCATCCACCTATGGCGGATCAAACCGACTGTAAGATCGCCCAGGAATGGGTGCTGTTTGGTGACCCCAGTCTGCTTATTGGAGGATATCCATCCTAATCTCTTTTTTTCTTTTTGTGTTAGAGTTATTTATAAAGAAACGTTTATATAATAAAAGGAGAATCATTTCACATAGGATGAGACGTATGAAGAAGACCCGGTTGGTATTCCTTGCTATTGCTTTGTTGTTGAATTCATCCATCATTTCTGTATCGGCCCAGGGTCAAACATCCAATGGGAAGGCCGTAACATCTGATGAATCAACCATCATTGAGATGATCAACCAAATTGACGAATCACTCCTCTGGGAGTATCATTCTGGGTTGCTGAAGTTTTCGCCTCGATATACCGGGTCGATTACCTGTAACCTTGCTGCAGAATATATCTACAGTGAATTTCAACAGATGGGTCTTGAGACTGAGTTTCATGAATGGAGGTATGGTGGCTATCATAGTAAAAATGTCGTGGCGACCTTGCAAGGGACAGATGCGGGAAGTACGGTAGAATACATCCTCTGCGGTCATTATGATACGGTTATTAATTCCCCTGGTGCAGATGATGACGGTTCTGGGACAGCAGCAGTTCTTGCGATTGCTTCTGTTCTTAGTAATTATCAGTTTAACCATACGATCCGTTTCATCACGTTCTCTGGCGAAGAAGTAGGAACCTACGGGAGTTTTACCTACGCACGTGCTGCATCCTATCGGGGAGATAACATCGTTGCGGTCCTCAACATGGACATGATTGGTTATGCAAACACGGCAGAGGGCGGCCGAGTCCTGCGGTTTTTCCCGCCAGAGCGCTCTACCTGGATTGCGGATGATGCAACCGTGATCGGTGAGAAATACAATGATATTATTGATATGAAGGTCGTAACACTCCCAGCATATCGTGGGGCTGATAATCAGGCGTTTGTTGATTATGGGTATGATGGAGTCTGGATCGCTCATCAAGACGGATACCAATGGGGTCATTCGCCGGAAGATACTGCAGATCATCTGAACTGGTCCTATTATGTGAAGGCGACAAAACTGATGCTTGCGATTACAGTTGAATTTGCACAAAAACCAATTGACGTCCAAGTGGTCCTGCATCGACCCTATGAGGGGTACACGTATTTTTTTAAATGGCCGGTTTTTGAAAGTTCATTTGGCAAAAAATATTTTAATGGACTTCGAGGATCTACGTTTATTTTTGGGGGAAGGACCTTGGCAAGTGCTGAGGTGTTTTCAAATGATCCGATTCAGTATGCAGTCTTCTGTATTGATGGGTATTTCATGTTTTGGGACTCTGAGCCACCATATGAATGGACGATCCAAGGGTGGTTTTCTCCCATCATTGGAAAGCATATTCTTGATGTCTATGCGTTTACGACAACAGGGAAGGTTGCTTCGGATCAGATGGACATTACCATTTTTGAATTTGCGACATCGTATAAATAAGAAGCGAAGAGGAATAGTTTTATAGGGTAAGAACATATAAAAATTGTATGAGACGTCGAGTGGTTTTCCTCACCATTGGAATGGTGATTCTGTTTCTTCCTTTTGGGGCGTACGGTGCGATGGGTGCGAAAATCGTACTAGTGACTGGATTTGAACCGTTTGGGATGTATCCGACGAATCCGTCGCAGGTGATTGCTGAAACGCTGAATGGATCGAGC
>JBFYMQ010000023.1:0-21130 GCA_041304825.1 Thermoplasmatales archaeon | reverse complement strand
GCATATTAGCTATACCTCTCTGGGTTTCGACACAAAATGATGCACTCATGGGTCTGTTAGGTCTGATGGGATTCTTCGGATTTTTCAGTTTTTTTTCCCTGGAAAATCCCAAAGAAAAATAACAAATCTAGGTCCAGAGAATTCTAACTTTTTTCATATGCAGAAATAGACGTTCATAAGGAATTGATTACTGAATGAAATAAGATCCCCAAAAAATTTACAAATATCTGGTTTTTTTCAAGGTTTCGTCTACCCGAAACTCTAATATGGAACCAGAAGATACGAAAAGTACGTATGCGGGGGAGCATCAAACAAGAAAAATCTGAGCATTGCTGGGAGTATTACGACTGCCTGAATGACACAAAAAATCAATGTATTGTGTACAAATTAGGTATTGAAAAAGAATGTTGGATCACCAACAGAATGAAACCGGGCAACCCGGGAATAATGAACGGTAGCTGTGTCAACTGCCAATGGTTTAAAAAACACACGAAGTCTACTACGAAATCCTTCTGAACAATTTTGTTTTTTTTGTAATAAAAAGATTCTTCTTTTTTACTTGCTGATTGGATAAAAGTGGGAGTCTGGTTAAGTCTGGGAGGTAAAGAATCTCTTCTTTACGAAAAAATAGCCAGACTCCCAAGAAAAACAAATGATGACCCGCTATAAATACCTATCCCCGGAAACCTCCTATAAAATAATAAATATGGTAAAAACACAACAATGATCAGATTATCCAATACTTTTTATTCTATTTTATTCAACGTAATACCTAAGAAATAACAAATGATGAGGAATGTACTGATCAAGGTAAGACATAATCCCATGAATTTCATAAAAGCATGGAGGATATTTGCATCATCTTGAAACAGAATAAGCACCGCGATTCCAACAAGTAGCACAAAAATGTTTATCAGGATATATTTTTTCATTTCAATCCTTCCCACCTAGTCATCTAAGTTTATATTATTCTTCAAAAATATCCTCGAAATCAAATTCATACATGATGTTAACTTTCATTTTCACCCACGTCTCCTCGCTCTGTTTAGGATAACGCATTGTTGTTTAAAAATATACCCTTGACCGTTGTAGATTTCTTAATATTCCTAATAAAAAATACACATGTTCATGGTACAAATCATTTTCAATTAATGAAAGAATCAGTAACGAAGAATCGATCTTATAAATCTTTAAATACAAAGTATTGTTGATGCATCCGCTATGAACTACAAACAGTGTGATAATAAAGTCGTCGTTCGAATCGACAAAGGAGAGGAACTTGTCGATTGTCTCAAAACGATTTGTAAAAAGCTTGATATTAAACTTGGGTCAATCATCGGTATTGGTGCAACTGACAAAGTCACGGTCGGCCTCATGAATACAAAAACTAAGAAATATCAGTCAAAGGAATTCACCGGGGACCATGAGATCACTTCGTTGATTGGGAACATTACTACGATGAATGGTGAGGTGTATCTTCATCTTCATATCACCATCTGTAATGTAGAGCATAAGACAATGGGCGGTCATTTGAGTAATGCAATCATCAGTGCGACATTTGAAGGAGTCATAGAGATCATCGATGATCAAATCAACAGAGAATATAATGATGAGGTTGGGTTAAATCTGTTGAAATTAGAAGGGACTTGATCCGCGATACCATGGGAAACTTTTCAACACCAGAAAAATAATAATGTTATTGAGAAGTATTGAATAACGGCATCTAGGATATAACTGATTTTTACTCGAAATTAGGTGGTTTTATTTTTTTTATTTCCTCTACTTGTTCCCATTCTTTCTTGACTTTATGCTTATCCATTTTGGTTGTAATGACGAGCAAAGAGGTGTACACAAGTAGAAATATTAGAACGATTGCTATGAGGAGAAATACTATCATAAGTTCTTCAATAAGAATAACGAAGAAAAAGAGGGAGATGAAGAAAACTGCTATGATGATGAGTATCGCACTAATTCCGTCATCCATGGTTTTTCTTTACCTCTGTTTGTTAATATTATAAGATTCCTTCTATAAAAACATATCCTATTGATATAAATGAAAATCCTTGTAAAAAGAGTTTTCTAAAAAAACAAGAAACGTCAATGATCCCCCCCCCCTAAAATTGGAGGAAACACCATGCGAATGAAGACATTTTTTTCTCCGAATTCTCATATCTCACAGCATTCACCAGATGGATTCATTCGAACTCATAGCTAAAAAATATCGATATCTTAAGAAAAATGATTATAAAAAATAGATTCCTGGTATGAATTCTATACTATCATCCTAATGTAGACCAGGATACAATAACTCTATTGTTACAATTGTAACGATTTTTTCCATTAACTAAACATTTATATTCTAGAGAATGCTTTGTGAATATCGACGGAGGATTATTCCATGAGAAAACTACTACTTTGCACCATATTCTGTTTGCTTCTGCTCGTATTACCCCCACTAACAACGGGGATGAACATTCCTGAAAAATCAGAAGAAACACCTCTGTTACGTGACTGGACAATTTTAATTGGTTTGATTACACGACATCGTCAAGTCTATGTCAACGGCTTTCATTACGTGGAATTTCATGCACTGATCCTGCATTACCGAACCCATTGGTTCGGCAATATTCGATCAGGCTTTTTCCATCACTTTGAAAAAATAATTCTGCCCTCATTTCATTATGGTTATTTAGGAGGTCACTTCGTAGCTGCAAAATTTAATATGGGATTAGCCCCGTATTAAAATAGAAAGAATAGTATCATTAAACCATTACATGATATCGGAAAGCACACAATTCTTCAACATTTTTTTTAATTCAAAAATTTTTTCACATCATAGCATACGGGAGGATAACGAAGTAATCCATAGACATACACGTTGTAGTGGTTTTTCTGTTCTTCTTCGAGTTGTTTGATTATTTTCAGTTCATTTCTATCCCAGATATCGTCAAGGATGTCAAGGACGCATCCTGCGACGACATATCCTTGTATTGAAGAGAGATGGTCTCGCCCAAATTTCTCCGTCATGGTTTTTTTCCAGGCATCTCTTCTATTACGACGTGTCGTTAATTCCATCTCTTCCATCAGCCATATTATTAGTCTGTTATTGTATATAAATATTATTATTTTTATTTTTTAAACGTTTCTTTTCTATTTTTCTGCCCTTTAGTTAGGATATCTATTTAAAGATGGAAGTATTATGATTTCTAGATATTGGGAAAGGAACTATGGCTAAAACCAGTAAAAAGCAAATTGAGGTTGATGAAAAGAAGGTGATTGATCAACTTCAAAAGAATTGCATGGAGAATCTTGATTTATTCGCAAAAAAATGTGGTTTTTCTCGACAGAAGGTATGGAGGATAATTAAGAACCTCGAACGTGATAAAATAGTTTGGGGCTATACCGCTATTGTTGACCTAGAGTCTCTGAAAAAAAAGCATTATATTCTCCTGATGAAACGGAACACTCAGAAGATTAATCATAAAATTGTTGATGTTCTCCTATCAAGGGAATTCGAAGAGGTCATCGCTAAACTTGGAATCACAATCGAAACAAGTTCCTATGTGCATGGGGAGTACGACTGGATCGCCTCATTTCTAGCTCCGGATATAGTCTATGCGAAAAAATTCAGTGAGATGGTAAAAATGGCCTACCCGGATACTTTCCAGAAAATAGATCTTATAGAGACGCTCTTTAATATTAAAAAACAGAATATCTTTAACCCCGATACCAACAAATTAAAAGAATATATCTAAATATATTCGATGTAAAAATTCCTTCTTATGGTTGATTTAGGTACAAATTCATTAATCGATTTCTCAAAAATCCTAACGATAAAACAAGTATTCATTGATGCTCCGAAATTCTTATATAAAGAACCTTGTTTTCAACATGAAACGAGGGTTTGGGGTACACCATGTTAGAAACCAGTAGAATTCTTCTCAGGGAAATAACGCGGAATCTCCGAAGAAAAATGAGAGCATCCCCCGTGTTATACATGTTTTTCTCAGCTATGATTTTTTTTTCAATTGTGATGTTTGCGTTTCTTACCTTTTTTCTACTGCATACAGAAACGACGTTTAATTTCATGGATGTGTTTTATACCGTGTTTTTTTTACTGCTGATGAAATCCGCTTCTGACATGCATACGCATTTCATCTCAGCACCTCATGCATCCTATGTTCTTTCAACGGATGTGGCACACAAAAAAACGGTTGGAGAAATCGTCCTTACAATTGTTCTTATAAATATGAGCCTTTGGTTTTCTTTTTCATTGTTGTACCTTCTTATTCTCTCTGGTTTGCGTATTCCGATGAACTATCCGATGGAATATCTCTTCTTTAGTATGAGCATTTTTACTGGTATCCTTCTTGGATGTTCTCTCTCCCTTCATTTCTTCTCCTCAAAACAATATCGGATGATCCCCACACTACTCTTGCTTTGTTTTTTTTGGTTTTCGCAAAGCATGCTGTTGGTCGCGTGCATGTTACCAGTTGCTCTCCTTCATTGTCTGTGGAGCTTGAATCATCCTTTGGATTCGTATCGTTTCGTCAAACGAAAGCAACGAACCAACGAACGGCCTCATGTACAGCCAAAAGGTATCCTTCACGTGTTGTTCATCCGTGAAGTGACCGGAATATGGCGGGATCGTTTATATTTCAGCTTTGTTTCCATGTCGGTTTTTACTGCACTGGGGACGGGGTACCTCTTCGTGTATGGTACGGACTTGCTCATCCCTGAGTCAATCCAGAGGTATCTGAGTGGATTTCTCCCGTCTCTTTTTGTTTTTCTAGGATGTTATGTTGTGGTGATGTACACTGCGGTTTTTCCTGCGTTGAATCTGTTTCTCACGGAAGAAAAAACCATGTGGATCCTGCGTAATCTTCCTCTTTCAAATGAAACGATTGTCTATGGGAAGGTTCTTGCACTGGGCCTGTGTTTTTTGACAACACTTCCGTTTCTCGCGTTCATCCCTATCTTCCTTGGTGTGGCTGATCTTTTGTTTTTGTTCTGGTTTCTTTGTTTTTCTTTTCTGGCAGCGATTATTATCGCAGTCCCTCTCGGGGTTAAATATGTTGGTAAAAAATCAGACATCCTTCTTTTGTATAGTGTGGCAATGATCCTGTTCGTGCTGCTGAGTGTTGTGGGTGCAGGGATGAATCTTCTGCGTAGTAACGCGGCGTTTTCAATTCTCCCTTTGTGTCTCTTACTGATTTGTTTGGAACTGACGTTGTTGTTTTTGTCTCTGAAGCTATCGACGTATCTTCTTTCTCTTTCGTTTCAGAAACAAACAAAATATTCACTCTAAGAACCAGCCGGAAAGGCATTATTTAAAAAAAAACAATGTTAGGTATTCCTTTTAATAAAAAACAGGAACACAGATCCCGTAGCTATTTCTGAAGCAACAACCCCTTCGTTGTATGTTACTGTTGCTGAAATCGTGATTTTCCCAAATCCAAAAATCATCCGTGACATGGAAACATTCACAGCATCCATGCCCCCAACAACGGAGATATGACCAGAACTCGTACTATTGATACGCCCTAGGATTCCACCCATAACAGAGATGTTCCAACTTAGATTAGTTGCGGCTACCGCCCCACTATTCGAAATAGATGCACCAATCCGAGGGAACACATCGGTGATATTGATGTCCAGTATTGGTTGAGCAGTTTGATACACCCGCACATTTGTCCCTGTGCCACAGAGCAGCAGGACACCGTTTTTACCTAGGGCTGGGCCACCAATATTAATATTGGTCATCGTTGTGTTCCAAATAGGCTCAAGATCTGTAGTAAACACCGATGCTCGACCGTCAGCGAATCCCCCATTTGAGAAATACACCGTCCCAATCGCATCGACAGCAAAATGCGGCGACAAATACGAATCAGGCTCATCCAGGATTTCACTCTGAGCTAAGACATCCCCTGTGCTGGCATCAAGCTTCCCGATACGCGGACCCGGCAAGATACAATACACGCTGCCATCAAGACCTGCAGCAAACTCAGAAAACGTTGTCCATGCACAGACTTGATGCCATTTTTCAATAAAACTCGTTCCCGTGTCAATAAACGCATAAAAATAATCGGTCACTGGATTGTTTTGAGTGCGACTCAGATAAATCGTACCATCAGGACCAACAAAAGGAGTGTTTTGCAATGTGAACCCGGTCATCACCGGGCTTTCATAGAGTCGCTGTCCGGTCTGCACATCATAACGAACAATAATATGACCACCAGATGCAACATCCGCAACATACAGACTATTCTGGAAAAGAGCACCACCGCAGCTCCCTGAAACAGATCCGACACGGTCCGCATGCCAGACAAGCGAGCCGTCCTCACTATTGAAACGCCAGATGTCGGTAAACGAAGCAATCACAGGATCACCATCGGCCGTAAACACAACACCATCATACGGACCCGCATCGATAAGCACGGTAGAAACCCAGAGGGTCTCTCCCGTTACAGCGTCAAGAGCATACAGGTTATCCTGCACTGAAGCACCGTTGCCTGAACGAGACGCATACACCTGACCGTTTTTCACGCCACCCACCCAAGTTGTCCAATCATTGGTTTGATACGGAATCTCGATACTCCAGAGTTCCTGTCCAGAAAATAGATCCATGGCGACAACTGGAGAATCATGCGCAGCCCCAGGCCACCCATTTTGTCGAACAACAAAGAGGCGGTTTTCCTCAGTGACCGGAAGCCATGAGATAAGTGATGTACGACCACCGGACCACAGCAAGTCTGCAGCCAGAGGACCTTTGCTCTCAGACAATCCGTTTCTTTTCGCGTTCCCTCCTGCATTACTCCAGTCATCCCCCTCCATCATCGATGGTCCTGGTTGAATCAAAAGTAGATCAAGCATCTGCTGTTGATTTCCTTTCAGAGCATCAAAAGAAAAAATATTATCGCTGTTTCTCAGTTGAACATCGGTGAAATATCCAGGTGGCGAAATAAGGCTAAAACCTGAAAAATCGTTTCTCTTGCTTTTTGTATAACTCACATCACTATTCAATTGTTCAGCTGATGTTGTAACACCTACCAATAGCGTTGATACAATTATGACGCCGACCACGACCCACGTATGAATCTTTGATTTAGTCTTCATAGAAAATCCCCTTCAGTAATCATATTGCTTTCGTCTATAAATAGATTTCATTAAGATAAAAGAAAAAAAAGAAAAAAAAGGGATGTTTAATATCCCAAGATTAGGCGGAGCAGCGGGAACGCATGCGGGAACAACTCGAACAACCGCTCCAAGAACTGCATAAAAGGCGGTTCGTAGGAATAGGGCATGCTGATAGACAGCGGGTCTGACCATTCGCTGAGTTTCCCATGAGAATCCTTCGCGACGACCTTAATCTGATAGGTACCTCCCGTTGTGTAGGTCTTTTTTGCAGATGCGGTCGCTCCACTGTTGTATGGTCCAACCCAGCTGCTCACTGAGCCGTCGCCCCAATCGAAGATATATGAAACCTGATCTCCATTCGGATCGGTTGTTGATGAAGTATATGTGTATTCCGTGTTAACTTTCCCATTAGCAGGACCACTGGGTGCCTGTGGTTTTACTGGTGGCAGTGAATTTTCACCGATAGCTAATGTTGGATCACCAAACGCCTGCCATTCTTCGACGGTTTTATGCTCGGTAGCATCCATCCCAGAATTGATATTTTTGTTTAACGACCTTGCCCAGAGTTCCCCAAAACTCTCTGATTGATCAGTTTTGTATGCTCTGTAGACATCCAACCCTATCTTCCCAACTAACCCTTGTATGACACCAGATCCAATGTAGCTGTATCCGAGCCCTGTGCATCCAAAGGTTCCAATTGCGCCTCCATTTGAGTTATAGAGAAACGCCCAATTGAAACAATTTGTATCTGAAGCGAATTTCGCTGTTGAACATGCTTCGACAGTCACAATGGGAAGTTTATTGCCGTTGGATAATGACTGGATATCCGTGTTTCGGATACCTCCTGCCGGAGTTGGTATCCATATTCCAAAGTTCTCATGGGGATGACATGCCCAGATATAGGTATTCCCATGCCCAGAGAAGTCAACAAAGCCACACCCGGCATTGATAGCGTTTTTTATGTTCGCAACACCTGTTGGTGCCAGACTTGTTAATTTCCCGTTTGTCACCCATTGTTTATCTGCGATAAATCCAGTCATCAGGTCAATGACTTTTTGATTTGAGAATTCACCTTCCAATACTGCGTTATTGTCTTGGAAAGAATCACCACCTACAACAACCAGATTCGGGAACCAACTCTGCTGATAGCCTGGTGTGTTTTCATAGGTTTTAATTTTATTCACAACAGCAGTCACTTGACTGCCGGTTGTCGCGGGTAACCGAGCGAGATACACGTCAGGATGAAGGTCTACTACATCGGTTTGACCGCCCCAGTCATATTCTGCAAAAATATTATTTCCATTTGAATCCCAACTGCAGAACTCTGAATCTCCATCATAGATATCAGCATAGTAGAGATCACTGGAAAACACCTCATCATCAGGTTCATCTTGGTCTATATAGATATGTGTATCTCGGACAGGTAGTTGGGTACTTCCACTTCCCGCAGCACCGACTAAAAGTATATTTCCCGTAAGCCAGGATTCGATAGCGTTTTTAATGAAATATTTTATCTTTTCCTGGTTATCTCTCCCTGTTGCTGGGAAGTAAGATCCATCATAGATTTCTGTTAAACTAACGAATTTTGAGGTAATCCCCCGCCCAATCTTATGGGTAATCAAAGGAGCAATTTGTGAACTATATCCTGCTGGA
Source organism: Thermoplasmatales archaeon (assembly GCA_041304825.1). Taxonomy (GTDB): domain Archaea; phylum Thermoplasmatota; class E2; order DHVEG-1; family DHVEG-1; genus SM1-50. The sequence goes on along the minus strand of JBFYMQ010000023.1, from coordinate 12,340 downwards.
CCGATCACGACAAGCTGATAGTCCTCACGAGGGGAGGTCTGCGGAGGCTCTGTTGTGTATTCAATGACAATGTCAGTTTGTTCTGCCCATTCGATTATTTTTTCCATGGGATGATATTGAACTGGATACACATCAATGGTTACCATGATGCTGAGCTGTTCGTCATAACGGCCGCATCCAACAGTATATCCAAACCAGGTTGACGGATATACTTCTGTTCCGTAATTTATCGGTGTTTCTTTCTCTATTTGGGTAGTTTGTCCGATCACGGAATATTGAGGTGTTGGTTGTATGTCTTTAGTGAGTGTTTGTGTTTGAATATTCTTGGGCGTAACAGTCACGCTTTGAATGGATGTACCGATTGGGAACGTATACACCTTTGAAAAACTCGGGAGCAATGGTTTGTCTTGCTTCATCAAAAACGAGTTAGCTTCATTCAACGCGACAGAGACATAGATATTTTCGTTTTGTATGGTTGGTTCCGAAAATCGTACTGTTTCTCGTTCCAATGTGTTTCCGGTGAACGGTTGTGCAACAGCGCCTAGTCCACTGAGGACTACTATTCCAATAATACATAGCGGAGTAAATTTCTTCATAAATTATCCCCTTATACATAGCTAATGTGCTTCCTATATATATTATTTTTTATAAGGTTATACAGATATGAGATATGTTTTTTTTATATTTTTACAGAAGTATAACAGGAGACGGGTAATTCTGAAGTATCATTTTTCCTCAATTGATTATATCGATTAAAATAAGGATTCTCCTCTTTTGAATATAATTATTTAAAAAATCCTAGTATTAAAAAAATAGAGAAAAAATGGATGGTTTGTTACCATCCTAGCAGAGACCGTATGAGCGGGAATGCATGGGGGAACTGCTGGAAGAAGTGCTTCAGCATCTGCATACACCAGATGATTGGTAACGAAGCGCTTTTTGGCATCGTGACTGTTAACGGGTCTGACCACGCGCTTTCCGCTCCGTTTGAATCCTTTGCTTTTACTTTGATACTATAAGAGCCTTTCCCCCAAGTATGAGTCGTATTGATTGTAGTGCCAGAGTTGTACGGTCCAAGCCAAGTAGATGTCGTCCCATCACCCCAGTCCCATTGGTAGAAGACCTGATCACCATTTGGGTCCGTCGTACTCGTCGAATAGGTATAGACGGTCCCTGGTTTTCCAGAGGGAGGCCCTGTGGGTGTATTTGGTTTGTTGGGCGGGGAATTTTGCTGCTGTTGCGTGGTAAACGTAAACCATCTCCGGGTGTACAGACCACTGCCCGTTGGATCGGTCGCATTCACCCAAACTTTATAGGTTGTCGCATATGCAAGACCACTAAGCGCAACAGATTTTGTTCCATTCGTCGCACCAGTCCCACTATTTGATTGTCCGTTGCTGCATTGGATGGTCCATGAAAATGTATCACCTTCAGGGTCGTTGATCGAGATACTCCAGGTCAAACTGAGAGGATTATTCGTAGAACCGTTGGATGGTGTTGTTGTCCCGAAAGTTGGTGGGAGATTGATCATCGTGGAAAACGTATACCAACATCTGGTGTACAGACCACTGCCACTTGGATCGGTCGCATTCACCCAGACCTTGTATGTTGTTGAATACGCAAGACCAGAAAGGCTGAGTGATTTTGTCCCATTGGTTGCACCAGTCCCACTATTTGATTGTCCGTTGCTGCATTGGATGGTCCAAGAAAATGTATCACCTTCAGGGTCGTTGATCGAGATACTCCAACCTAAACTGAGAGGATTATTGGTCGATCCATTTGTAGGAGTTGGTGCTCCGAACACGGGTGGAAGACTTGTTTTTGTTGTAAATGTATACCATTTTCTTGTGTAAATCCCACTTCCAGCGGGTGGGTCAGTTGCATTCACCCAGACCTTGTATGTTGTTGAATACGCAAGACCAGAAAGGCTGAGTGATTTTGTCCCATTAATCGCACCAGTACCGCTACTGGATTGTCCGTTGCTGCATTGGATAGTCCATGAGAACGGGTTTCCTTCTAGATCATTGATTGGGATGCTCCAGGTGAAACTCCGCGGGTTATTTGTTGAACCGTTAGCTGGCGTCGGTGTTCCAAATGTTGGTGGGTAGTTATACGGTCGTGGACAGACGATGACGGCCTGCTCGACAATCGTGTAATCATACATAGACTGATAATTCTGTAAATACCATTGGTACGGAAGCGATGGAAGCGGTGACCCATATCCGACATTGTAGATATCATGGGAGACATTTGCTGCATCATTATGGTCCCCATTTGGATTTTGAATGTTAAGCTCAGGGTCGCTGATTGCTATTTTTGACAGATTCGAGTTGACTCCGGCACATGTGACGAAATGTCCTTTTAGGCGAGATGTCTCTGGGTAGTATTCTGTTCGGAACGTCCAATCATAGTTAAACGGCATTGAATTCATCCATCCTTGGCCAGGGGGATAATTGTTATATGATGAAAAGTAGAACCATTCGTAATGGTTCAGCTCAGGTGGGGGTACTTCTCGTACGTCAAAATAATACGTGCTACCGGGGTTCAGGGGAATGGTTGAGGGAAAATGGAATTGAACCCATGTCGGGGCAGCAAGAACTCCTGGGTTCATTATGGAAGTTCCAATAGGAGCTCCACCTATTGTGTTATACAGGTTTATTTGGACATCACAAGGTGGTCCATTACTGACAAGAGTGATATTGATCGCATCAAGTTTGTTGACAGTTGGAACGAAACTTTGGTAATCCCACCAGTTCTGTATTTGCAGATTATCATTTGTTGTCCAAAGCATCTGCATTTGGTCTACAAGTTTTTCAGTCTCATTGTAGAAACCAAGCAACAGAATCACATCTTGACAACTTTCAATTTCATCTTCGATAAATGAAAAGGTTGGTGCGTTGTATTTATTGACGGTGAAAACCGGAGATAGTCCTTTGTTGATGAGCCATGTCTGTATTGCATTCTTCATATCAGTGATGTTCGTTGTTCCTTTTGTTGTAGTGTTCATTTTTGCAGCAAGATCCTGTATCAAGGGTGGAACATTTGTTTTCAGATGATCATCGTTGATACCACTATATTTCTGTACCAGGGCATAGGTATCGATACCATCGCCAGGGAATCCTGTGGGGTCTTCGAATTTTGAATCAAACCACCAGAGACAGTTCGCAACAGCAACAGGTCCGCAGAACGACCATTTTGCGACATCATCACCAGCGGGGTTTGTGTTCAGTGCGCAGTTTGGTCCTGGTGCAATCACAACAGAACCTGGACTGACCGCTCCACCAACAGGAACGACTTGAATATCATCCCCAGCAGCTGCGGTGTCCGCAATCCCGTTTCCACCGTCGACAACGCTCTTCCATGTATCCTGTGTTTGATTAAAATCAGGCATCCCTTGTGGGGCATAGTTTGCATATGCTGGTTTATAGTACCAGCCTTCTTCCGTAGTTTGATTTATGAGGAGGAGATAATCTTCGGTTTCTCCGTCTTCATATGATCCTTCACCAGTCCAGTCCAACGGCACAGGACCTTCAGTAATAGAAAATCGGCTCCAGATATATCCTGAGTTTGGTCCGATGACAAAATTTGGTGGACCAAGTGCAGAGAGGGGACCAATATAGAGTGGTGGGACAACGAAGTTCACAAGGACATGTTCGCCAGGGTTTCCCCATGCACCATTTTGGTCCCAATCCATTAACACATTGACGTATGCTGGGAGATATGGCTCGTGATTTGGCATGGTGTTATGTACCCAAATATCTACGTTCAATCCCCAGATGGCATTCTGACCTATGTTACCAAGAGCCGAACCGGTCCATCCTGTGAAGGGAACAACATTCATTGCGGCATTTATCGTAAAAGGCTGCGGCATGAGAAGACCCGCATCACCATCTTGATATCCTTCATCTTGATCGTATGGCGGGAAACCTCCAGGACACATCCCCGCGTTGCCTTCAAATTCAAAATCGAATGTTGGGCCAAACCATGCTCCAAAGTTATTGTGTTGAATCCATAATGCTGGACCACATCCCATACACGTAGGAAACGCACCAGTGACACCGGTCGCAGGATATGCGATATGAGTAGGTCCTTCAGGTGCGTCACCGTACTCAAGGTAGTCTCTATCAAGTGGTTCATTAGCATCATTTTGTTTCTGTGCCGATGTAAAGTTCCATGCAACAACGACAGCGGTACTTGAGAGAAGAAGCAGCATAAAAACTACTATTCCTATCATTTTTTTTCTCATAAATAATCCTCCGTTACTATTGCTATCTTATATCCTATATAAAAATTGTATTGATTCTAATTGAAACAAATGTTAAGAATAACGGTCCTTGGTTACTTTCACTGATTTTTTTTATGTCATCAAATATTGAGAAAAAATAGTTACTGAGACTATTTTTTATCTTTATAATGAAAATACGCATTTTCAATAGTCCCATGCTGTTGCATAAGATGTAAGACCGTGTCGTGGACAATGACGTTTCCGCTCATCAAAAAATAAACAGAGTCTGCCACATGCTCGACAAGCTGGGTTGAATGAGTCGCAAGTACGGTTGTTCCTTTCCTTTTTTTAATAAAATCTTGTATTGTCCTTGACGCAAGAGGATCCAAACCATAGACCGGTTCATCAAGAAGAAGGTTTTGTGGTTGGTGCATGATCGCAGAAAGCAAGGATATCTTTTGTTTCATGCCTTTGGAGTACCCTCCGAGTTCATAATCTAATGAGGTGTCAATCCCAATCATCTGAGAAAGATCAGTAATTATGCGCTCAGCATCTGGGAGTTTTCGTAAAGAAGCGATGTAAAAAAGGAACTCCCGCCCCGTGATCCGGTCATACAGCTCAGGCATCTCCGGGAGATATCCAAGCCGTTGGCGAGCGAGAAGCGACTGGGCTGTAATCGAATACGAGTCGACCAGTACACTACCGGAGTCGTAGGGTAAGATTCCGGCAATGATCTTCAGGAGTGTACTTTTTCCCGCACCGTTTTCCCCCATGATAGCGATGACTTCCACATCATCGAACTGCAACGACACGTTCTTGAGTGCAGTAATTTTACCATACCTTTTAGTGAGGTTCTGAACTGAAATCATTGGATAGGCTCTAAGAAAGAAAAAGGGGTTAATAAGATATCTGCTGGGCAGTCAACACGGTTGTCTTCTAGGAAGCAGACTTTTGCATATTCACAATGAAAAGACCACCAATGACAAGTACTCCTCCGAGGATAAACAGCAAAGTGATTGGTTCCTGAAAGAGAAAATAACTGATGACCGTCGACAGAACCGGGATGAAATACAGAAAGACGCTAATCTCCGAAGCTGTCTTTATCTCCAAAGCTACATACCACAGGATGTAACCAATCACAGTTGGTAAAAGAGCTAAAAAGAGAACAGCGCCCCATCCAACCCATGATAACGATGTTACTTCCGTTATCAACGATGATGAGAGAAACGGTAACAGACCGATGCTTCCAAAAAGAAAAGCATACACGGTAAGAGAAAGAGCAGAGTATCGTTGTAAGAGTTTTTTCCCAGCAATGGTGTAGCCAGCACCGACAAACGCAGAAATGAGAACTGCTAAGGCTGCAGTAAGATACGTCATCTCAAACGGATCCCCGGAGGTACCCGTGAGGGAGATGATAACAACACCACAAAGCGACAACGGAACACCAATAGCAATCTTCCTCGTCAGCTTTTCTTTCAGAAAAAGGGTGGCAAAAATCACGGTGAAGACTGGTATGGTTGCAATAATGAGACTTGCGACAGAGGGAGAGATGTACGTCTCACCATAGTTCAACCCGAGATGATACACCACCAGCCCAAAAAATCCAAGTAAAAACAATGGAACGATGTCTTTTTTTTGAATATGGGAGAATTTCTTTGGGAAGCCTACAAGAAAAACCAGAAAGACAGCACAGGTTGTAAACAAACGCAGGATCGTAAGATTGATAGGGCTTAGTTCTTCCAATCCGATTTTTATAAAAGGAAACGCGAACGCCCAGAAGATGATAGGAAGCAGGATAATCAAATAAAAATATTTTTTTGTATAAGGAGATGTTGACTCTTGAGGTTGTGTCATGGTTTGTGCTGGACAAATGAAATCAGTTATTTAAAAGCATGGAGCAACTACCAATGCTCGTAATGTACTATTTCATCAAGGGTTTTTCTTTTATTGGCTTTGAGAAGTGTTTTTGTGATTTGTTCAGTAATACCTTTCTTATCGACGGGATATCCCATTGGGGTGAGTGCGACAATTCGTATTCGTTTTGGAATCTCAAGCAGTCCTTTTATTTTCTCCTCGTTAAAGCCTGCAATCCAACAGGTGCCTAACCCAAGATCTGTTGCTGCAAGGATGATATGTTCTAATGCTATAGAGACATCCACCGTATGATATTCAATAGAATTGTTGGTACCACTATCGGTAGGATCCGCACACGCGACAATAACCACTGGTGCTGTTTTGAGCCATCGGTTGAACACGGTTGTTTTTGCAATCTGTTCGATGGTTTGTGTATCTTGAATCACAATAAACCGCCAGCATTGCTTATTCATAAACGAAGGAGCGAGTCGTGCACATTCGAGGACGTAGTTGATTTTCTCATCTTCGACTTTTTTCTCACTGTATTCGCGAACGCTCATCCTGGCTTGGATCACGTCGATAAACTCCATTTTTTCACCACATTGGTTTTTTAGGAGATAATGCGGTGGTGTTATAAAAGGTGTTTTCCATGGCAAGGGATGTTATTATAAACATGACATCGATATGAAGCGGGAAAGGAAACGGGGGAAACCTATGCTGAAAACATATGTGATTTGGTGGCATAGTAAATTTATCAATGAGATTGACATGGAGACAACAAGGATTTCCGATATTGTTGATAAAACCAATAAAACAATCGAACATCTGAAAAAATTACAGAAATTGGAAGCGATGGGGAAAATTAAAGTCAAGACAACCGGGTCGTTGAACCCCATCTATTTAGAGATCATCGATTCTTCTGTTGAATCTGAAGTTGCAAGAAATCCGTTGGTCGAGACATTGTTCGAATGATCCAACGATTTCAAAAAAAAAAAAAAAAAAAAACCAGTGAACTAGCGATCAAGAGTGTGTATCACTTTTGATTCTTACAGGTTCAGGTTTTGACGCAGACAGAGGAGAACGCTTCAGCCAGCCCGACGTGAGAGGATCCGAGTAAGCAGCGCGCCTCCAAAACTGATCTTTTCTACATTCACATTCCCGATGAACGTGAATGATCCTATCGCGAATTTATGGAATGGACCTATCCTGGTCAGCGTTGTCGGCCCTAGGAGGATGCCGCCCGTGCAATGCTTGAAGTGGATGTTTCCTTTCCGCATCTGTAAGGGACCAACGGTCTTATAGTGAGCTCGAATCGCGTAGAACGAGGTGCTGAACCGTGACTGTTGAACATTGAAGAACATTCCAACCACGGTGGTATGCAACACGAGTCGTGATGCAATTGACATTCCAGCAAGGATCCAGGGGAGAGGATGGAATCTCCACTTTGTGATGTTGACCTCTGCTGAGGCGTTATTTCCCTCACTATCAGTGACGACTACTCTGATGTTGCGTTTCAGTGAAAGAGCACTATTAAATTGGATGAGTGGGCGCCAGAAACAAGTAAGCTCTGCTGTGTCCTCTTCAGAAATTAACTTGTCGTCCACAAAATACTCTATTTTTGCGATATCGAATTCAGAAGTTACGTTCACCGTGATGGTTATCTTCCCATAGACAAACGTCATTGCCCCTAAAGAAATGCTTCGTTCCATATCGTTGAAGTAGAATTTACCGGCCATGGGTTTCGTAATCACCACTGAGATAGGTCCTTCTTGTCCGGTTGTAAAATGCCATAGAGGTCCGATTGCAAATTCTTTATTGCTATCCCAGGCGGTAATCCTCCAATAATACATCGTATTATTTTCAAGATCACCCACAGGATTATAGCTCGTACCGGACTGATTGCTTGAGACTTTCGGAGGTGTACTGGTGTTCCCGAAATACACATCATACGTCACGGTATCATTATCCGGGTCGCCTCCCACCCAAGACAAAGAGGTACTGACCGGAATATTGATTGACATATTCAATGGAATCTCATCACCAGGTACGTTTGGTGGATTGTTCTCCTTTGCTATCGTTGTAAACTCCCATATCGGTCCACTGTTTGATTCATTGTTGCTATCCCATGCGATAATCTGCCAGTAGTATGGCGTGGAATAATTCATCAGCCCAGGATTATAAGTCTTATTAGGATAATTTGTTTCAATTTTTCCCGGTGGGTTTGTCGTTCCAAAACATATATCAAAAGTCATCGTATCATTATCAGGGTCACTGCAGCTCCAGCTTAAATCATAGGATATTAAAATATCCGTTGAACCATTTGCTGGATCAGGGTTACTCGGTATCTCTGGTGGAGTCAGACGCTCTGCTCCCGTTCGGGGTAAAAAGGGGATGGCAAACGTTGAAGTCACTAGCGCCACGGTCAATACAAAGACCGTACTGATGCGCATTAATGAATAATTATTCATTTTTCTATTATTCATGGTCATCTTTTTTCCTCCAGTTATTATTTGGACGGTGTACAGTATACTTGCTATATATATATAAATTTCGATAAAAAACCTCCGGGAGAACGTCCAGATAGAAAAAAAACAGATATTCTACAAACTATAAAAAATACAATAAAAGATTTAATATTTAATAGTCGTTCACTGCTCAGAATGGATGCAAAACTCATCATCGAACTGATCTTTCTTGCCTCATCCATAGTCACTATCTACCTCATCCTCAGGAGGCGGTATCTCTACCTTCGACTCGGGATGCGGAACATTCGGATCGACACATATATCTTTGGCGCCCTGCTCGGCCCTATCCTTATCGTCCTCTTTGGCATGCTAAACGTCTCACAAATTCTGACAGGACTTGGTGGAACAGGTAGCCTGAACCCGTTTGGCATCCTTGTACTTTTTCTTTCCATGGTTTTCATGAGCATTTTCTTAGACATCACCGGGTTTTTCGAATACTGCGCGCGAGTCGCACTCAAATACGCAAGAGGAAACGGACGTCGACTCTATTTCTCCTTATACCTGACGGTCTCCCTTTTAACGATTTTTACCTCTAATGACATCATCATCCTAACCTTCACCCCCTTTATTTACTACTTTTCAAAAAACGCAGGCATCGACCCAAAACCCTATCTCATCGCAGAGTTCTTCGCAGCAAACACCTGGAGTATGATGCTTTATATTGGAAACCCGACGAATATCGTGCTTGCCGCTGCCTTCGACCTCCGATTCGACGAATATACCAAATGGATGCTCCTACCTGCACTTGCAGCTGGTTTCATCAACATGATCCTGCTATACGCTATTTTCAGAAAAAAAATTAACCAGCCTCTCAAACACATAGAAACCATCAACCCACGCTCCGCGATCACAGATCCTACGAGTACGATTCTCGGACTCTCTATGCTCGCAGGCTGCATCGTCTGTCTTGCAATCGCCCCCTACCTTGGCATTGAAATGTGGCTCATCGCCCTAGGATTCGGAGTAGCACTTTTACTGCTGCTCCTCTTCCGAGACACCCTGGTCGCCCTTACCAAAGAACAGATCAATAAAAAACATTTCACAGTTCAGACAACCATAAAAAAAATGCCGCTGAGCATTATCCCCTTTATCCTTTCCTTGTTCATCACTGTAGAAGCACTCAGAATCTATGGAATCACAAAAGATATTGGTGTGTTCTTCAACACCCTCTGCGGAGCCTCAACGACCGCAACGACATTCCTCTATGGCATCAGCTCCGCTTTTACCGCAAACATCCTCAACAACATCCCGATGACAGTAGCCTTTGTCCCTATCGCATCTGCTGCCCCCCAAACAACCCTTCTCCCAGCGGTTCTTGCAACCACCATTGGCTCAAACCTTGGGGCAAACATCACCCCCATCGGGGCACTCGCCGGAATTATGTGGATGAGCATCCTGCGTGACAAAGAAGTCAAACTCACCTTCAAAGAATTTGTCACCTACGGTCTTCTCATCACCCCGGTCACCTTACTTGCCTGTCTGGGAATCCTTGCAGCAGAGTTCATCTTCTTTTTATAAAAAAGGAACACGAACCTAAAACCATATACCACGGAAGAAGATTACCCTGCAGACCATGGAACCAATCCTACAAGTACATAACCTGAACAAATCCATCGCAGGAAAACAACTATTTGAAAACACAACGTTTGAAATCTACCCAGAGGACTGCGTCGGGCTGCTCGGACCAAACGGATGTGGAAAAACCACTCTGTTCAATATCCTTCTTGAAAAAGAACAACCAAACAATGGAGATGTACAAAAAAAAGATAACCTAAGAATCCGCTCTCTCGAACAAGACCCGATGCATCGATCAGACATCACCTTAAACGATTTCTTCACAAGAACCGCACAAACAGAGAGCATCCAACAACAAATCAAAAACTTAGAAAAACAATTGGAGGACCCAGCCGTTTACGAATCAAATCGCCATCAAGAAATACTTGACAAACTCAGAACGTTACAGACGCAAACGAGCAAAACAAGTGGGAGTGCCCAACTCGAAGCAGCAAAAGACCGCCTCAAAGAACTAGGACTCACGGGACTAACCCTAGACATGCTCATGAAAAATTTCTCTGGCGGGGAACGACAAAAAATTGCTCTTGCCTCAGTTTTCACACAACCACAAAACTGCGACCTGTTCCTCCTTGATGAGCCAACAAATCATTTGGACATTGAAACTATCGAATGGTTAGAACAAAAAATCGCTGAGCTCCCCAGCGCAGTCATCATCATCTCGCATGACCGGTACCTCCTCAGTGATTTAGTCGACAGGGTCTTTGAGTTTCAAGGTTCCCACATTGAACTGTACGATGCATCCTATGAAGAATACGAAGAACAGAAAAAGATCAGGGAGCATATCAAAAAACAGGAATTCCAGAAAGCATCCGTCGAAATGAAACGACAGCTCGCAGCCATCAAAAAAATCACCAGAAGAAACCGCTATAACATACAGATCAACAGTCGCATGAGACAACTCGAGAAACTCAAACATGTAGAAAACCCAATCCTGAAAAACTATCTCTTAAGGTTTCATTTTAAAACCGTGTTAAAATCAGGAAAAAACATCGCAGATGGAATAAATATTTCCAAATATTTCGGAGAGAAAAGAATCCTCTCAAATGCGAATTTTGAGATTCTTGCTGGACAAAAAATCGGACTGCTCGGACCAAATGGATGCGGAAAAACGACATTCCTAAAAATGCTGACAAAAGAAGAGCCCTACAGTCAAGGAAAACTATCGCTCAGTCAGGGGGCAAAATGGGGATACTTCGACCAAGGACATCTATCCCTAAATCTCGAAAATTCGCTTCTGGAGGAAATCCTGAGAGGCCATATCGATTTATCGGAGGAAGACGCAAAAGCACTCCTTGGTCAATTTAATTTCAAAGGAACAACAATCCATAATAAAGTGGGTCAACTCTCCGGAGGAGAACGCGCTCGTCTCGCTTTCCTGCGACTCATCATGGAACCCTATAACCTGCTGCTTTTAGACGAACCGACAAACCACATGGACATCGAATCAAAAAGTGCGATAGAAACCGCCCTAAACACCTATACAGGTACTGTTATCGTTGTCTCCCATGATCGGAAGTTTCTCGATACCGTGACCGACACGATTTTTTTCATGACCGATGCAGACATCAAAATCTACTCAGGCAATTATACCATGTTTCGTCAACAACGGCTCAAAGAGCTTTCCGAGTACACAAACAAAGACCTTGCGTATCTCTCCTCAGGACTCACCAAGTATGTCGTAACCAAAGGATTCACCATCTGGACCATAAAAAAGAAACATGCCATTGGTGAAGTAATCATCATCGGAGAACACAACAAGAACCTCTATGAATGGGCCATCAAAGGCGGACTTCTCAAAGAAGCATAAAATTCTTGAAATATGTTTTTCATAATATTAAAAATATCTAAATATTATAATACAAAAAAAAGATTTATATAGGATTGCTGTGTTATACCCTCCGTTCTAAGGGGAACAAAGACCCTGATGAACGCATATGTCTGGGAGGACAATGCCGAAGCAAATGTCTGAAAAGACCTTCAGCAATCTTCTTGACTACTACATCGCCTGCCTCGAACAAGAAGACCTGCTGTCCGTCACCTTCAACGTCTCCTCGGAAAATATCTCGTTCTTGTCCACCCTCTTCCAAACGGAAGTGTTGTTCCACACCAACAACAAACGGGTGATGATCAAGAATACAGAAGGTGCTAAAAAGTTTTTTCA
>JBFYMQ010000022.1:0-21168 GCA_041304825.1 Thermoplasmatales archaeon | reverse complement strand
ATGGAGATGGATTGTATGATTACCATAGCTTTGGTCCGAACGAGGGACCAGAAATCTGGGTCTGTTGGATGAGACCACCGATCATCGGACAAGCATTTTTTATGAATCATTTTTTAGAAAAAACTCATCGATATTACACTGGTGACAGCGTCACAACGAACAAGGCGTTTGTCGCTTGTCATGAGGACTATGACAATAACTTCTATGGGCCTATCGGGGTCGTCCCTGTCTTACAAGATCTTTATGGGATGACAAATGTCGATACTGATGGAGAGGGCAGCGATCTTACAATCTCCAATGAGATCTGGACGCAACTTTGGAAGAATAAATATCAGGTGTTCGACACTTGGCAGCATGCGAACTCTCGCTATCAGGCATGGGACGATGATGGGTTCAGCTCTTTTAAAGTCCTGTTGCTTTCCAATGGAGCGCTTATGACGTTTATCTATGGGTGTCATAGCGCTGATTTCTGGACTGCACCAGGAACAACGCCCTTCAATATCAACATTGCAGTCTCCTACGTGTTTGGAAGATCCCTTGGTCAAGCGGCCACTGGGACTTCCTGGAGTTACGGGACTGAGTTTAAATACCTGGTTTATGAGGCGATGCGGGATCATCAGATGTATCTTGGGAACGCCTGGTTTGCGATGGAATCCTATGTTGAGACATCCTCGTTTGTAGAACAACGATATCCTGATCGTGACCCTCATACAGAATGCGCAGGAAACGTCCTAATCGGAAATCCATTTCTCTACGCGTCCACTACTTCTTAGGCGACTTGGATAAAGATGGTTTTTTCTTTTGATTATTGTCAGTTTGTACAAAAAATTTAAGGATACCTTTTAATTCTCCTCCATCACTAAGAGATATAAGGAAATCCTCATCACTACTGAAGGATTATATCTTTGGTGATTGTACTCTAAGTTCCTAGGTTAGGTAGAATATGAAAAAACTCTTTGGTATAGCAGTAGGTATTCTGTTGCTCTGCGTTAGTATTACTGGATGCGTCAACCAAGCTGAAGAAGATAAACAGAAACAAAGCGAATTACTCGCCATTGGAATCTCAGAAGGACCTCGCGGGTTCTTCCCCTGGATTGATAGTTACGATGTCTGCACTTTGAGCATCAATTTTAATATCTTTAATCCCTTAGTCGAGTTTGACAGCAGTTTTAAGCTGTTCCCCAAACTTGCTAAATCTTGGAACAATCCTGATAACTGCACCTGGCGATTCTTCCTCCGGGATGATGTGACCTTCCAGAACGGGTACCAATTCACCGCATTTGACGTCAAATATACCATTGATTCTCTCAAGGACAATTCCACCCATGTTCTGCGAGATTTACTTACGGAGATTAAAGAAGTCAACGTCGTCGATGAACATACCGTTGATTTTGTCACCTATCAACCGTTTCCCATCCTGTTGAACAAGCTGACCAACATTCCTATTATGTCCCAACGATATCAACAGGAAACAAAAGAAAAATGGCCAATAGGAACTGGGCCATATAAACTGCAGGAGAACGTGACAGACGATCATCTCACCCTGGTTCGCTATGAGGACTATGCACTGGGTGATCCTGTCATCAACACGGTGGTTTACAAAATCTACAATAATAGCATAAATCTGAAGAACGCGCTGATTGCAAAACAAATCGACATCATGGATCATGTCCCAGAAATGTATGTCCATGAGATCATGAATTGCACTTGGTTAACGGTCAAGAAAATCTCCAATCCCACCGTATGGTACCTTGGATTTGACTTCCGAGAAAACAGCAGTGGTTTCCCTGGGATGAAGAACCCGCTCACAGATGTCCGGGTAAGAAAAGCCTTGTATCATGCGATCGACGTGGGTAACATTACAAAAATCCTAGGCTTGGCCGCCGAGCCTGCTTCCCAGTTCCTTTCTCCGTTGATTTTCGGTTATAACCCGACGATCAAACGATTATCTTATGACTCGAACCTCTCACGGCAACTCCTCAGAGAAGCTGGTTATGAGCATGGTTTCAATCTGACATTAGATTGCCCCGAAGGGTACCTGCTGCAAACCAAGATAAGTGAAGAGATCGTTCGACAACTTTCTCAGGTCATCAACATCAGCCTCAATTTCATTCCAGACGAGATGGACTATTATGCGAAATTATATGATGGTAACTGCTCCTTGTATTTCCTCGGATGGATCCCCGCGACCGGTGATGGGGGGGAGATTTTTGATTATCTGCTACGATCGGAATATCACCCGCTTGGAAGAGGCTCCTATAACTTCGGACACTATTCGAATCAGACCATCGATAACATCACCTCGCAGGTCAGCTACACTATGAATCAGAATACAAGGATGAACCTCATGCGTGATGGATTCAAAACCGCAATGGATGATATCGCCTGCATCCCTCTCTACAGTAGTGTCTGCAACGTTGCCTATCCGAAATACCTCGAATGGAGCCCCCGATCTGATCTTAACACCCTTTTCGAAGAAATTACTGTTAAATAACGGAGGAGCGATATTGGGTCGTTGGTGCAGTAAGGAATGAAGAAATTCCACAGCCTAAAACTAAAAATATTTCTCCCGCTCCTCGTCATTCTGCTTGTCGTATTTCTCACCAGCTCTATCGTAATCATTAACCGGGAATCAAAATCAGCAAAAGAATCACTCATCGATACCGCTACCTCCTTTTCCAGTCTCTCTGCTGCATCGGTTATCCAGAATTTTGTTTTCTACAATGAATCAGGTTTCTACAAATTCACCGAAGTTATCGATAATGTTATGAAACTGAACGACAACCTCGTCAAGATACAGATCGTCTCGGTGAATGGAAAGATTCTCTTTGATTCCGTCGAGATTCAAAACGGGAAATACGATGAGCGATTGGAAGGAGAACGTTTTTTGGAAAACGACACCCTCATCCAACGTGCTGGCGATCCTATCCATTCCCTCTTCCTTGATGAACAGACCCGACATATCGATATCATACAACCCTATTTTGAGGACTGGGGCAGACATGATTATTCTGTCCGATACATCTTTTCACTAGCGAGTCTTGACACGATGACCAATGAGATGATTATCACCATCTCCCTATACTCCGGGATCTTCATCATCGTCTCATTTCTTTTGATTTTTTTCCTTTTAAACTACTTTATCTCCTCCCCGATAGGGGATCTCACCAAGGGTGTCCGTCGAATGGGAAAAGGGACCCTCGGATACGAGGTCACCATCAAATCAGAAGATGAGATCGGGGAACTGGCGACTGCGTTTAACTCGATGAGTAAGGATTTGAAAATCTCGCGAGATCATTTAGAGGAATACAGCAAAAACCTAGAGCACCTAGTGGCTGCCCGGACCAATGAACTAGAAGAAAAAACCAAACGTCTGGAACAAATCAACGAGGATTTGACCATCGCTCGGGAGGAGCTAAGTACCTTGAATAAGAATCTTGAGGGACGGGTTCAGGAACGGACCCAGGAGGTAGAAAAACTGCTCAAACAGAAGGACGAGTTCATCAATCAACTCGGTCATGATTTAAAAAACCCACTTGGCCCACTTATAAATCTCATTCCATTGCTTGAAGAAAAAGAAGCGGATCCGACCAAAAAGGAGATGCTGACCGTCCTTCATCGAAATGCTAATTACATGAAAAATCTGGTAGTAAAAACACTTGAGCTTGCCGTGTTGAACTCACCGAACACAAGATTCGCCATAGAGGTGCTCCGCTTATCTGAAGAGGTCAATCAGATTATCAGTAATAAAAAAATCCTGTTTGACGAAAACAATGTAAAGATTTCCAACAACATCAATACCTCCTTGTCAATTAAAGCAGACCGATTACGACTCGAGGAGCTGCTGACGAACATCTTTGAAAACTCTGTAAAATACTGCCGCGAAGACTGTAAAATAACTCTTGATGCAAAACTCACGGATGATTTTATCACGATATCTATTATAGATAATGGTATCGGTATGACCAAGGAGGAGATAAACCGTATCTTTGATGAGTTTTATAAAGCGGATTCAGCGCGACATGATATTCAGAATACCGGGTTAGGTATGTCGATTTGTAAGCGTATAGTTGAAAAGCATGGGGGAACTATCTGGGTAGAAAGCCCCGGTCCGGGGAAGGGCACAACGGTGTTCTTCACGTTTCCTGCTGCCTTCGCATCATAATAACATAATAACTGATTTTTCGTAGGGCTTAGGGTGTCAACTCCTTTTCCCCTGGAACAATAAATATTAAAGACTTCCTTGATATATCATTAGAGGCAGTAACTATCATGAAGAAAATTATGTTAGTGGATGATGAGAAGGATCAGATCTATTTCATCAAAACATCTTTTGAGAATCTCTATGGAAAAGAGTACACGATTATTCCAGCAGAAAGTGGTGAAAAATGTTTTGAATTACTGGAGACTCAAGAAATCCCACATCTCATCCTGCTCGATATCATGATGCCAAAAATGAACGGATGGGAGGTGTTTGATCGAATACGTGCAAACCCATCCTGGACAGATATTCCTATCATCTTTCTTACCGCTCGAACCGATGAATTTGCTGAGCACGCTGGGGCTCTTATCGCAGAGGATTACATTAAGAAACCAATAGAAATCAAAGAATTAAAAGCACGCATCGATAATGTACTAAAGAAAACACAGAGACAATAACATCAAAAGATTCCTTCATTGTTTTTTTTAAAAAACCATCCTTTAGTTCTGGGAAGCATTATACTTTTTCAGGCAGTATATTTGATTTGAAAACCTCGGTGACGTAGAGATAATCGTAATTCGCGATATCATCTGGGAATTTTTTCCGAAGATCTTCCATCACCCGATAAAAATGCTCAAAATTTGTCGCGTACAACGTGATTTCCAAATCATACCCGCCAATCGCTTTATGGATCTCCCAGAGAAACGGATTGTCGCTGAGATAGGTGATGATCTGATTTTTCTTGTTGTAATCACGCAGAGATAGATTCACGATAAACTCACGTAACCCCAGTTTATTGATGTCCATCGTAATTGAGTACCGTTGAATCACCCCTGATTTTATGAGTTTCGTTATCCGGGAATGGATTGTCACTGTTGATACCTTGATCTGACTTGCGATGTCAACACTGTTCATCCGCGTGTTTTTTGCCAGCAAATTTAATATCTTGTAGTCAACCGCATCAACATCAACTGTTTGTCCATTATCCCGATATTCGTAGGCACGTTCATGGCTCGTCGTCAGTTCATTGAGCAACAGGGAATGTTTGTATCCAAACGATTCGTATAGCTGGGAAAAGAATATTTCTTTGAAATAATACCGATACAGTCGTAAGGTTTCTTCGTAGAATGCATAAAAATGATTCGGGGATTTTACCAAAATGGTGATAATCAAGTCGTACCGTCCCTTGGTTGATGCAATGCTCCATGTGTTATTATGGTTGACAAAATGGGTGATGATTTCCTTTTCTTTATCAGGTGATGCATATTGTAAGACGATATAGAGTCTATAGACAGAAAACCCGAGTTTGAAGACGTCGACCATGGCATTAAAATTTTTGATAATGCCTTTCGTTTGCAATCGTTTGATGCGATATTCCACCACACTTTTTTGAAGACCGACTTTTTTTGCTACTGACGAAAGCGATTGTCTCGAGTTCAGAAAGAGATGGTATAAGATTTTATGATCCTTGGAATCTAATTCTCGCACAATAAAAATCATCGTTTATAGTGCTAATAAATTTTTCCAATCTTTCCGCCCCTAAGAGATACATCATAAAAAGCACAATTTGCACCAGTGGATTGGATTTCTAGCGATTCCTTGTTTTTTTACCTTTGGTGTTTAAAATATTTTCCATACCTTCAATTCATCAGTGGCACTTTTAGCATTTTTATAAGCGAGTACTTTAATCGTATGAGAACCGAAGGATCGTTGATTCCATACCCAGCTATACGGTGCTTCAGTATCTGTTTCTTGAAGTTCATCATCGATATAGAACTCCACGCGATCAACACAAGATCTGTTGATTTCATACACCGATGTTTGAATCTCAATTGAACCGAACAGGAGTGGAACGAAGAAGGGAAATATTTTCATGTTTGCGACGTACAGTGCTTTTTCTGGTTTAGTGATGGTTACCTGCAACAATGGTTCTTGGCTGATCAACAATGTTTGAGATTCCCCTGCAGGGAGGGATTCAAGTGTATAGGTGTCAGAGTTTTCTTTGAGCAGTTCCCCTGATTCCGTGTACCAGTACGCTGAAAATGGGAGATGCAACACGATATTCTGCACCTGATGGTCATAGACATTTGTGACTACACAGGTGATGATGTCTTTAATTGAACTGCACTCTGCACGAACGAATTGCCATGTTGCCAGTCCGACCGGTGAATACGCGGTGTTCCATCGGTCATATCGATGAAGTAGCCAATCGCCGCCTCCAAGGCCGATATCAAACGCGTACATGTTCCATGCATCTGACCCGCAGAGCAGCATTCCGTCGACTATCGAGGGGGGCGCAGTGACACTGGCACCGATTGGGTATCGCCAGAGAATCGCACCGGTGCTTTCGTTTAATGCATAAAACGCGCCATCTAACCCATCTCGTGTACCGATACAAAGAAGCCCGCCGCTTAAAGTCGGAGAGCTAATATCACAACAACCCCCCACCATTGATTCCCAGATTAAATGACCGGTACTTGCATTTAATGCATACACGTATCCGAGGGTGTCTGCGATAAAGACGCGCCCGTTGTGATATGCGTTGAACGATAAGGACCCGCCATGTAGCGGATATGTCCAGAGCAATTGTCCATTGTATTCACTGTACGCATTCATGGTGCTATCAAAATAGATTGCTAAAAAGATACGTCCCTGGCCATCCGCGGTAATCGAATTATCCCAGGGACCTGCCGATAGGGAAACATTCCATAGCTCCTGACCGGTGGTTGCATTGATTTTGTATAATTTTCCCGTATCATAATTATCCCAGAATGCGCCATAGACCGCGTTATCCTTCAACATCGGTTTATTTGGACAGACAGAGAACCCTGTCGCGTACGTCCAGTTGATGCTCCCATCGTTTTTGTTTAACGCATACATTTTCGTCTCATAAAAACCGGAACAAAAATATATTTTTGTTTCATCGTATTGAACTGACTCTGCGATACCACCATAAATCGGTGTTTTCCACAATTGTTCTCCGGTAAATCTGTTAAATGCGTACATATATTCATCCTCAGGATAATGCCCGTGGGTTGAACTGCCGATGTACACGGCATCTCCGTCAATGACCGGGCCGACATAGCCTGGTCCTGTGTCATTGCTCCAGATGATTTCTCCGTTGATTGTGTTCACTGCGAAGATTTTATCATGACCTGCTCCATGGGTGCTGCAGGAACCAATATAGGCAATACCATCGGCATAGGTCACTGCGGATTCCTCGTAGTTTGTCCCTGTCGTATTTGCTGTCCAGAGCAATTCATGACCGTAGGAGACACTCGTTGTATTAATGTCAATTGACACTTCTTTATCAAAATTTAAGACCATCAACTCTTGCGGTAACGTTGTGGGTATTTGAGACTTCGCCTGTATTGCTTCTACGCCTATTGAAGAAACTCCTAAAATTAAAATGATGAGTATACTCAATTTCCTTTTCATAGAATCTTCCTTGTATATCGTATGAAGATGTAACGAGACTGAATTTAATATATAGTAATTCTATATATTATTTACTTTTTCTTTTCTCTGGTAATCCAAAGATTATTAATATCCTTCTCTTTATAAATATAGGTAATGAGAGTATTTACCGCTGTCCTACTTGGTTTTTTCCTTCTGAGTTCCGCTTTGTACATACCTGGCATGGAACAGGAGGCGGTTAGCGACTTTTCTTTGGTATCGTATTCTCATCGATCCGTTCGAAATTCCATAGCTGATGCAGTTGTTGTTTCTGACAGCGATTCCTATCTCGGTCTTATCAGTACTAGTGTGGCTTGTTGGTATGACCGAGAAACGAATGCGACCGGGCTTCTTCCTTTATTAGTACATCAGCATGGAAAGTTTAGCGATGCACAGACACGATTCCTTGAGTCTTTTTTCAATTCAACGGAGACTAGGCTTCTCGTTCTTGGTGAACCCCTGGAGGCACCTTTTCAGTCTACAGAGATTTTAGGCTCAGCATCCTCGGTCGCTACCGCCCTAGCAACCTTCGTGTTTTCAACCGCACCTGCTGTTCTTATCGTCCCGTATGATACTGTGGATGCGTATCAGCTCAGTTTGCTTGCTGCTCCACTCGCAAGTTATCTGAACATTCCCGTACTTATCTTTGACGGCAATGAAGGTGAGATTCAAGACGTCTGCGTGCAGCTACAAACAACCCATGCGTATGTTGTTGGGGATATTAATCTAAATCTTCCGAATATTACCATCATATCTCTTCTGAATGAAACAGTCATTACTGATACGATGTTGACTGTTATCAAAGACCAATTCGGTTCCATTAATTATCTTACGATGACGAACCCTGCGGATGTTGTCTCGCCAGCGGTCATTAACACTACGACACTCTCATTCTCCGACCGTGTCATCAATAGGAAAATCATCATCCTGGGGAAAGAATTCGATATTACTGGGAATGATACTCGTTGGTATAGTTTCTTCATCCCTGATGGTCTTACGCGCATCCAGGTCTCTGCGGAAATCTTTCCAAAACACGGGTCACTTCTTGGTCGCTTTTCCCCTGTTGATCCTCTTATTTTTTTGACCCTTACCGATTCCCAAGGGCAGGTTGTTGCGTATGGGAACAGCATGGGATATGATATTGGAAAGACGTATGTCGAGACGCTCAACTGTAACGCATCTGATTTCTATAGTATCCAAATGAAGGTGTTTAATGGACTAAAAGGTGGCTTTTTTGTTCAACGAGGGGTTTCTTTGGTCAATGTTAATTATACAATTGTGGTGACGCTGTCTTCTCTGAGCTCTCCGCATCTCCCAATGATTCCAAAGCTCTCAAGTCTTAGCCCGTACCTCACTGCGGCGCATGGCGGGCTTATCATCGCGAATAGCTCCTGGGAACTTACTGATGATTCGTATGCATCTGCTGCGCAAGGAACAGGGAGTGGCCCCTGGTATACGGAATCACTCCATCCCTTTACGAACGCGAAGGTCAACAAGACAGTGCAGCAATTAAGGAAAACGTTGGAGATTCTTGGTACACATAATTTATTATCGGCGTATCTGAGCGGGCCAGCCTGGCTTGCTCTGCTTGCGGATACGACGATGATTCCGATGTACTACTATGGTCCTTCTCAAGGGGATATCCCTGACCGGGGATTGCCATCGGATAACCCGTATACGCTGAACCAGAGTCTCTCGGTTGGACGTCTTATCAGCTGGGATGTGCAGGATGTGAGTGTGTTAATCGCTCGGACGTTCTTCTATGAGACTCTCTGTGGAGAACCAGAAGCGCCAGATGATTGGCAGAACCGGTTCCATTTTATGTTCGGGGAAGGATATAGTGAAACTGGGGGGATTTTCCATCAAATCCCGTATGCGAAAGAAATCAGGGAGTATGGATTTACGTCAAAAGTCTATGGAGACTTTCGCAACAGTCGGCAAATCGCAGAGCGGTTTCATATCTTTTCTGGTGCGAATTATCTAGAATATCTGGGTCATGGAGATTGGTTTTGGTTTCCTGCATCACTTTATGGGTTGGACAGCTATTCAAAGGCATTTGATGTCGCCCATGTGAAAAACTGGGTATATGACAAACCAAGTATCTTCCTTTCCTCCGCCTGTTTGATGGGGCGGACCGATGGTCTTCCCCCGCAGATGAACATTGGTCTTGCCATGCTTCATGCGGGTTGTAATGGTTTTATCGGGGCGACAAGAGAAACCGGCCAGGAATCTGGGCTGACAATTCTGGAAAATCATTTGATTGTGGATGACTGGAGTGTTGGCGAGGCGCTCCGCGGAGAAAAGCGTGTTGATACAGAGCTGCCGACGTTCTATGTGCGTGTGTTCTATGGTGATCCTGCGTTTAATCCCTATGAGCCGCAGCATGGGTTTAGCAATCAAGGACGACCAGCGTTTGTAGTACCGTAAGTGGTCTCTTCAAGTCAAGGGAGGAAAGGTGACGTAAAATTGAGAAAGGCATCATGCTGGTGAGGCGAAGAGGAAAAGATGGGAAAAAAAACTACGCCCCCTCATATTCTACGTCCCTAATTAACAATTGTTAATTCTTATTTATATTACTTTCGCTTTTTCGAGGCTTTTCAGTAGAAAAAACAGTAAAAAATACGAATCCAAAAAAGAAAATAGTTAGAAATAAACAGCCACATACAAAACATAGATGAGTGGTTTTTACGAAAACAAATATGAACTAAATTTTGCAATTTTTTCCATCCTGTGACAAACATTTATAACTCGCCTCTCTATCCTGAAAAGACGTGATACGCTATGGTTTCAGCACAAGATATTCTCATAAAAGAGATCATTAAAAAAGACTCAAACGACAGCTTTTCTCAAGCCATGAATCTGTTCAACAACACCGATGCCATCATCATTACCGATCATGACATATACCAAGGAATGCTCCTGAAACGATCACTCATGGAACCAACTATCACCCCACATACAAAATTACACACCATGCTGACGCATCCTCCCAAACTAACCCCCACAACCACCCTTGAGGAGATCGCCTGCGCCATGGTTGAAAACAACATCTATACCCTTCCGGTTCTCCAAAATGACACCTTGCTTGGCATCGTCACTGCAGATGACGTCATTAAAAAACTCACGGAACAAGCCATCGGCAAACAACCGGTGAAAACCATCATGTGTACAACACCTCTCTCTGTTGGTCCTGAGGATACGATTGGAAAAGTCCTGCACATTTTCCGGCAGCAACATATTCCCTATCTTCCAGTGATTGACCATTCAACCCTTGTCGGTGCCATCACCATCGGCACTCTTGTGAAAAACATCCTTCATGGACCAAGCAATGTCGAAGCACGGGATAACTTCGAATCAGAAAAAAGACAACAACTTGATTTACCAGCAAAATCGATCATGCAGGAGCAACCCTTGCTTTTATCACCTGAAACCTCTATCAGGGATGTTCATAGCAAAATGCATCAATTTGAGCTTCCTGGCGTTCTCATTGGAAAAGAGAACCATCTGCATGGCATTGTCACCCATAAAGAGCTCCTTGCCCCATATGCTGGCTTTGAAAAAGAAGAAACCATCGCTATCCAGTTCCATCACCGCAACAACAAAGTCCAGGGGTTCGAAAAAGAACAAGCCGTAGACCTTCTGCGTGCAGAGTTCCTAAAAAACTACGAGAAATATCTTGAGGTCGGTTACCTGCATGTTTCTCTTGAACAACACAAGGAAACAAAACAAGGACTCTTCCGTGTCGTCTGCGAGATGAAACTTTCTGGAAAACCTGGTGTTTTCTATGCGACCCAGGAAGGGTACGGTCCTCATCAAGCGATGAGAAACGCTTTTCTCGCCATCGAGCATCAGATTAACAAAGTAAAAAAGACTTAGATACAAACCAGTATGATTTCACATCATTCTTTTCTTTTTTTCATTTTTTTTTAATCCGGCTTCGTCTTGGTTGACCTTATTGTTGTTTCTCCACAATCCGAAATGATGTGGTGATGGGAACCGACGGTCGAAGCATCGCTGATACCGGACAATATTTCTGCTGTGATAGTTCGATAGCACGTTCGAGATGTACGGGGTTTAATCCAGCACCAAAAAAGACGAATTCCAGATGGATTTTCGTAAACACCCGCGGATGTTCATCAGTTCGTTCCGCATCAATATAGATTTCAAAATCTTGTAATGATACTTTTTTCTTTTCTAGAATTGATAGAACATCACAACCGGTACAGGACCCCAGTGCAAGCAGTATAAGTTCCATGGGGCGTGTCGCAGCATCAGAACCTGATACTTCTTTTTTTGTGTCAATGGATACCCAATGATTGCTGTCTGCTTTCCCAATAAATGAACATCCTTGTATTTGTTTTATTATTGCTTTCATAGATTTCCACGACGTAATATTGATATGATTCTTCGGTTTAAATTCTGTTTCTTTTTTCTTTTGTTGAGATGTGAGGTTGTTCGAATTCCCGTTTAAGGTTCATTCTTTCTTGGTCGGTAATTTTTTTGTGTATAAGAAACGGGAAGTATAATTACTGATGAGATGGAGGAAAGGTTGAAACGGGAAAAAATATCTCTCATCAGCAATTGTACCTCTCTATATTAACAATTGTTAATTACACTTCTTAAACTTTTCGCTCACCAAGAAAAAACCAAGGATTAACAGAAGTGACCATTGCTTTTATAGATGACTATTTATCATCAGCTTCTATTCTTTTTTGTATGTATCTATACCTTCAACTTCTCTGCATCTTTGTCATCGCCCCCAATATCGCCCTTCTTTTTTTGAATCGGAAAAGAATATCTCCGAAATCACTCAGCGTCGCGCTGCTTGTGCTGTTTGTCATTGCAGTCATTTGGGATCAACTTTCCGTACACATGGGGCTGTGGGTGTTCTCGCAAGATGAAATCGTTGGAAGCCTTTTTGGATTACCAATTGAGGAATACCTGTTTTTTCTTTTCGTCCCGCTTCTTTCCATCAACATCTATCTTTTCGTAGAAGGAATTCTTTCGAAATCAAAAAAGGTGAACATCGATGAATGAAAACGAATTGAAAAACACAAGGTATGAGAAGACCTGCCAAAAATGTAAGACGAACATTGGGGGAAAACCATACTATGTGATTCAACTAGATTGCATTTATGACGGTAATTCCCTTACGGCATGCGAACGCGTTATCGTATGCTCAGGATGTTTTCATGCCCTTAAGTCTTGGTTAAATCTTTCTTGAAAAAATTCATTCAGCATTGTATGAAAATAATTATAGGAAGTAAATTGTTGATGAGGATTTGGGAGGAAAGAATAAAAAAGATACACTCATCAACAATTACACCTCTCTGGGTTAACAATTGTTAATACCATATATAAATTTTTCGTGATAAATGTTGGCACCCTATTTTTCCGTTATAAACACCATATGCTCCTGAAATTTTTGTTTTTCAAAAACCTTATTGTTCAATCGCTATATGCCTGAGTTGAAACGAAGATTATAAAAGAATGCCACCTCATCATGTACCCAAATTTAACAGAGGACTAACCAAAAATAACCTGTGGCGAGAATAAAGCCTATGGCGAAAAAAACACAATTAAGTCTCTCAGTAAAGCTCACTTTTATTGTCGTCTCCCTAGCGGCAATAACCATCTTTTCACTCACCTATATCAATCTGAATGAACAAGCAAATTTCTTTGAAAAAAACTATGTAGACAAATCTGTAACGCTTGCAAAGTCACTCGATGCAAGCCTCCTGTTTAATTATC
The DNA here is from genome assembly GCA_041304825.1 of Thermoplasmatales archaeon. GTDB lineage: Archaea > Thermoplasmatota > E2 > DHVEG-1 > DHVEG-1 > SM1-50. The sequence continues at coordinate 7,760 of JBFYMQ010000022.1, read as the reverse complement.
AAATCGGACTGAATCAAACAGAATCATTACAGCAGTACATTGAGACGATCTGTGAAAAAAACGATGAAATCATCAATCTTAGCATTAACGTACCAACGTCGCAGAATAGATTCACAACTCTTGCATCAAATCATGAGCATCTCGTAAATACATCAGCAAACCCTTACAATGCCTATGCATATGAACAAAATGTCGTCGTCTATATTCCCCTGCATACAGAATCTTCTCATCTCATCACTGTATTTATTCCTCTGAACGGTTCAGGAAGTGTCGTAGGAACCTATGAATTTGTTCTCTCTATGAACAAGGCATACGCTGCGTTTGATGCTGAAATGCGCATGCTGATTATTATCTCCATTATCAGCTTGTTCCTGCTAGCATTTTTTTCCCTCTTTTTATTACGAAGGATTATCGTAAAACCGATCATCGAATTTCGAAATGCCGTCTATCGCACTGGTGAAGGAAATCTAAACGAAAGACTCCACATCAACTCCAACGATGAATTAGGGCAATTAGCGACAGCGTTTAATCAAATGTCAATTGATCTGAAAAATTCACAGTATCAAATTGAACAGTATAACAAAATGCTTGAAGGATTACTTGATCAGAAAGACCAATTCATTAAACAACTCGGTCATGATCTAAAGAATCCATTGGTCCCTCTCGTCAATCTCCTGCCCATCATCGCTGAGAAAGAAAAAGATCCACGAGTCAAAGAACATCTGAAAATGATTGTCAGAAATGCAGAATACATGCGGGATCTTGTGATAAAAACATTGCAATTAGCACGGTTACGATCCCCAAATACCCAGTTTGAATTTGAACAACTACCCCTTCATGATATTGTTTCACAAATAATAATCAATCAAGAATATTTTATCCAGCAAAACAATATCCAAATCAAGTCAAATATCCCACCAACGATTACGGTGAAAGCTGATCGATTGCAACTCACTGAATTGTTCAATAATCTGATTACAAACGCAGTGAAATATACGCCGAAAGAACAGAAAGGAAGCGTAATTACCATAGATGCAACACAGCAGGATACAATCGTCACCATTTCGATATCCGACATGGGTATAGGTATGACCGAAGAACAGCTTTCCAAGATTTTTTCTGAGTTTTACAAAGCAGATAGTTCGCGTCCAGAATTAGATTCAAGCGGACTCGGATTATCAATCTGCCAACGTATCGTCGAAAAGCATGGGGGAACTATCTGGGTACGCAGTGAAGGACTTGGCAAAGGAACCACGTTCTTTTTCACCCTCTCAACTGGAGACAATAAGTAAATAAGAGTTGAGATGATTCTGAGATTCGACACCGATGAAAAAAGTCATGATTGTTGACGATGAACCTGGTGTCACCTATACGGTGAAGCATGGTTTAGAATCTCTTGATTCGTACTATGAGGTCATTTGTGTCAATAGCGGAGAGGATTGTATAGAATTATTGGAGAGAAATCAAATCCCAGATTTGATTTTACTTGATATCATGTTACCCGGGATGAGCGGCTGGGCAGTCTATAAAAAAATTCAAGATCATTGGTCTTGGAAAACAATTCCGATTATTTTTTTAACAAGTCGCACCGATTCTGTTGCAAAAGATGCTGGGAGCTTTTTTGGTAATGATTTTATTACTAAACCCTTTAAAATCCCTGAGCTTAAAATGCGGATTGAGCGGTTGTTACAAAAATAGGGAAATCTACGGATATCTTGTGTTATTTTCTCGCTTTGTCATTCTCTGAACATGTTTTTATATAGTGGTAATGGCAGAGTATATCATGTTATGTGTTATGATGATGCATAGAAAGGGATACATGATGGAAAAAAACACACGCGTATCATATGCTATTCCTAGGAAGTTACCACGTATCTTCGTCAGTTTCTTAGTTGTAATATCATTGATATTTATCATTGGTACACCAGTAATCGCAAACCCCCTGGAGATTGGTCTGAATCAATCGACGCAGTTAAAAACAGAGATTCCTGCCCAAGAAACCTTACCGAAAACTAATCCCGACGATGGAGAAGATTCTCCGTCAGTTCCCGACGAAACACCACCGGGGGAGATTACTGAACCAACGGTGATTGACACTGATATCGTCCCAAATGAACGTAATGATGAAATAATTACTACCTCAGAGAATACAACACAGATTTCAAAGACCGAAGAACCAGTACCTTTACTGGAGATTCAAAGTAATAATTCATTTTCTTTACTGAGTGGCGGGAAAGAATCCAATCCAACTATTCAAGAGGTTACCATCTCCATCATCCCCTCTGCAGAAACAAGGAGCACCACCGATGTAAACATCATCAATGTGGTAACATCCCAAGCATATGAAACTGTTACTGCAGAAGTTACCATTACCAATGTTAAACCGCAATATGCTCCTTTCATCAGATTGGAAGACGAACATGAGTTCGTGGATTCCTATATCACAATTCAACTTGTCGGAGACAGCATCGCTCTCTGTGAGGAACAGGTCCAATCAATGACCATGACACTTAAAATGAAAAAGAACCCAGATGGCCGCACATTATCAAGAGATGCGCACATCTACGTCCTTACGTATGAGATCCCTCCTCTCTTTTCAATGTCACAATCTCTTATTCAAGATACTGGCGCTCCATTCAACTCTGGCCGTTGGCAACCCCTAACACCCATTGAAACAACCGAAGACGAAGAATATGTATATTATCATGTAGAAACATCAAGTTACTCTGCAACGTTCGCGATTGTCGGGACTGAACTTGTCGAAATGCAGTCTTACCAAACTGGGATTCCTCAAATACCTTGGGCTGCCATCATCCTTACAATCATTATTGCCACTGCCCTCTTGGTCTTTGTCATGTTTAAAACGGGTTTCATTTACCAGGTTGAGGACTCAGGATTCGATACAAACAAGGAAAAATTTTTAAAAGAAACAAACCAAAAATGGTCCTATAAAATTAAACTTTCTCCGATTCCCCCGGAACTCCAGTTAAGTCGATCACCCACCTTATATTTTTCAACTGCCCCTTATTCACCTCAAATCATGACCGCTTCAACACAACTCCAGGGACCATCCGGGGAACAAGAAGAAGACCCGATGTATCTATAATTATTTTTTTTTATAGCTCTGCTGATAACATCTGTAAATAATCTCAAGAGTAACCCTCGTATTGGTTTTATTGATGTGTCAGCAGATGCCTGGGCAATCGAGGTCTCCACAGACAAAGACCGAGGGAAAATCAATGGCTCGATGTTCGCTGGACAATACGGAGCCGGGGCGATAGGGGCCGCGCTGTTACCTTTCATCGGCACACGGTATGGATATCAGTCCGTCTATCTTGTCAAGGCGCTCATCATCCTTGTTATCCTCCTCATTCGCTTCATAACCAAGGAGATTATCAAAGGAAAAGCAAAAGAAAAAATCGTTTCCCTTGTCATAAAAGAATTCAAAACAAGAACCGTTCTGCTAGTTACACTGTTCTCCCCTCTTGTATTCATCAACGAAGGGATCAAGTCTTTTATCATCCCTATCTACATGAGAGATGGTCTTGGTCTCAGCGATATTCAGGTAGGTTTCGTCGCCATGATCCTTCCGTTTTCCTAGCGTTTGGTTCATTATTCGGTGGCATCATTACAGACAAAATCGGCAGGAAATCAGCATTGAATCTCTTCATTGGTTGCAACATCCTCTGTACCGCCTGCCTTATCTTTGCTGACTCCTGGTGGAAGCTGTCGATACTCTATGCGATGATTGGGTTTCTGATTGGAGGTCATTCAACGGTCTCCTGTGCCTTGTTCATGGATATAACCAATCCACGGATTGGTGCGACACAATACGGGGGGATATTTATCGGTATAGCCAATGTTGGTTTGAACGGGGCAGAGATGATTACTGGCACCCTTACAATCAGCCTTGGATTTGCTCGAACGTTTCTCGACGCAGCCTGGGCATTTGGTCCAGCGTTACTCGTCTTATATTTCATCCAAACACCAAAAGAAAGAAAGGGACACTAACGAGATGTTCCCCCCGTGATAATCGACTACTCGATGTATGCTTGGAATGCGAAGAAATCAAGCGTGTTCCAGTCATCATGGTCCCGTTTTCCCCGAGACCCATCCGAATAATCCACTAAGGCGTAGGTATATCCGTAATTCATACAGCTTTTATACGGCCGCCATTTCCACCAGCCGATCTCCCAGGGATAATTACTTTTATCATCATGACCACCAGGGATCCGAATATCAAGCGTATGGCCTAGCTCATGCATATACACGCTTGCGTAGGCAGTCGGTTTTCCACTGATGATCGCATGCTTGTTCACGCGTTTACTGGAGATCTGGTATGCACCCCAATAGTTATCATCTGTTCCAAAGACATATCCCGCATAGGTTGCATCATATACGAGCAATCCATAGTGGAACACCCCCTGTCTCCAGTTGTTTTTACTGCCATGAAGGAAATAGTCTTGGTACAATATCACGAGGTCTTCACGAGGTGTCTCGATGTCGAACGGGATCCACTCTCCCCCGCCCATAGGCCCGTCATCCAAATGAAGACAGATGTTATATTTATCAAAAGCATCTCGGAGTAAGTCCTTCCCTGCCTCTGGGAAGATGCTAGCTGCTTCTCCATTTGGTCCTGCCTCCATCTGGTCAAGCTCAACAAAAATATCTTTTCGATAGGGATCTGATCCCCATTGCGATGTCAGGTATTCCTCATAGTTATTCAGGGCGTCAGAGTCAGGATCCAATGTCGCATGGTCATCATATACGAAAGGATCATAATAGGTTACTAACACCCAACTATCCGAATACCAATCATAGTCCATGAATGTTCCCCATTTGAACTCCCATTCGATAGGGACTCCATCGCCATCATCATCTCTTCCAAGGTCGTTTACTTCAGGATCTGTATGATAGAGATTAACCTCAGTCCAATACGGGATTGAATCTCCATCGTAATCGGTTTGGGTGATATCGAAATACATCAGACAATCCCGTTCGTTCTCGTAGATGCTATTGTCATCGCAACCGTTTAATCTCCCATATCCACTCGCATCTCCCCATGTGACATACGGGTAGATGTAATCATCACCTGACCAGTGTGCTGATTTTAGGTCATAGATGAGGTTGACAGCGTAGGTATTTAGGAGAAAGCCATCGTCATCATTCAAATCACAAATTTTTGGTAAGCCTAGGTTTATGTCCCAGAGCTGTATTTTAATAGATACGTTTTCTTCTTCATCTGGTACATTGAGGGTTGCGGACCAGGGTTCATTGATGTAGTTTTTATTCAGCCATATCTTGCTTCTAAATTTTTCATCGTTGATAGTGACCACCACAAAAAAATCTGATTGACCAAGATCATCAATTTTCTTTAAGGCGCGTATCTCCTTAATTGTGACGGTGACTTCGAGATCCACCAAAGGGTCAAGGTCTCCTTCGCTTGATGATTGTTGTTGCGATTGAGAGGATGCGTTCATGTTGAGATTCTGCTGAGATGTTTTGACTGCAGAGACGTTCAACGAGGCAAGAAAAATTCCGATTAAGATAATGCATACAATTCTTTTGTTTATCTTCATACAATGATCCCCTTAACTATTATGTCTTTATTATTTTAATATTTTATACCTATTTAAATACTGTGTCGCCCCTATATAAAATTAACACTTGTTAATTTTCCACATCCGATAATACCTTCTAACCACACTAATCTAAATGGAAGACCTGAAAAACATTTAAAACAGGAATTGATGTCATCTTACCACCGAGGCGAAAAGATGAAGACATTGGCTATCTCTAAGCCAGTGGTCATATTCTCAAGCCCGTGGTAAAGTTGCATGGGCCAGTGGTCTAGTGGTTATGACGTCGCGCTTACAACGCGGAGATCGCCTGTTCAATTCCGGCCTGGCCCACTACCTTCACTCCTAAAAATAACACCTGAGTCTATCGAGGAATTTCTAAGCGATGCACAGATAAGTTAGCTGTCTATTTTTTACTGCGTGTTTTCTTCTCATATTTTTCTTTTATTTTCAGCCTTTTTTAATAGAAGCCATTTCCATACGGGGAGAACGTGAATTATTTTTTTATCAATGTGAAGGTCCTCTTCTTGATCTTGGGTAAGCAATATGCCTTCTTTCAGATGAAATGTTGATAATGCCTCCAGCAACCCGTTCAGTTCGCGTTCCCGGTTCGTTTCATCCAGGACATAACAGACTTGTATGGCCTGGGTGATTTTTGCCGCATCTTTTATAAGAAAGTCGCATTGATGGGTTCGGTCGAAATAGTAGATGTCGTGTTTGTTTCTTTTCAGATGGAGGAATACAAGGTTTTCTAGCACTCTTCCCTTGTTTGGGGAGATGTTCATGCCGCAAACTTGATGAAAGATGGGATCTACCACATAGATCTTTTTTGGCGCAGTGAGTTGTTTTTTGAGGGAATAATCGAATTTTTGTACCTCGAAAAACAGATATGAATTCTGAAGATAGGAGATGTATTCTTTTACTGTGATTGCGTTTGAGAGTTTTACTGTTTTTTTTAAGGAATTGTAAGTGAATGGTGAAGCCATGTTTGTGACTAGTATGTTTACTAGTTCTCGGAGGGTGTTTTGTTGTTTTATCAGATATCGGGCGATGATATCTCGATACAAAATGTTCTCATAGATGGTTTTGACATAGTCGATATCATTGTTTTTCAGGTATTCAGGGATTCCTCCTTTCGTCATGTATTGATTGAATTGTCGGATTAATACTGCTTTTTTTTCTGTGAGATAGAACCATTCATTGGTAGGGGTAAGGTCGGAGTGTTGAAGATACTCGTAGAAGGAGAATGGATAGACATCGAATTGTTTATAGCGTCCGGTGAGACGAGTGCCAAACTCAAAGCTCAGTAACCGTGCGTTCGAACCGGTGATAATTATTTTTTTCCCCTGGTCTTGGAGTCGTCGTACAAATGTTTCGAAGTGAGGGATGTTTTGGATTTCGTCAAAGAAGTAGATGTGAGCATTTCCGTATATTTCAAGGAGCACTTCATGAAGGGATTCAAACTCCGCGGCAGGGAACCCTAGGAATCGTTCATCTTCGAAGTTGACGTAGCAGCTCTGAGTGATTTTTTGCATGAGTTGGTGCAGGAGGGTTGATTTGCCGCTGCGTCGCAGGCCGGTGAGTATGAGTACTCTTTTGTCTTTGAACCAGGGGAGTATCTCGCTGGCGAGTTCTCGGGGTATGGTGTGTTCTTGTTTTTGGATGGTTTGCTGTTGTTGTATGAGGATTTGGCGGAGAACTTCCTTCGATATCATACTAAATAGTAATTAGTAAAAATATATAAATGTTTTCACTGCCAATTAGCATTAGTAATTACACGGGCTCTTCATTTATAGATATTTGGTTTGATACACCACACTCTAAGAGCTTTTTATATGGATTGTCAGTTCAAATAAAATACTATGAAAAAGCATACCCTACCTTGGTTGTACAACATGGTAGCGTCATCCATAAATTATAAATACAGAATATGATAGATATCTACAGGAGCGGTATATGAAAAAAGTTGGAATGTTATTGATTTTCTTTCTTATTGTAACCCTCAGTATCCCTTCGAGTGTAGGATATTTTTTAGAAGACCGACATCTACTTTCAAAAAATATTTTAACCGTTGACGATGATGGTGATGGTGATTTCACATCAATCAAAGATGCCTTAGCACATGCTCTTCCTGGTGATACTATTGAGGTCTATAGTGGTACATACTATGAGCATAAGATT
>JBFYMQ010000021.1:0-21169 GCA_041304825.1 Thermoplasmatales archaeon | reverse complement strand
TTTTTGCCGCGGTAACTCAGCTGGGAGAGTGCACGGCTGAAGACCGTGATGTCGAGGGTTCGATCCCCTCCTGCGGCATTTTTTATTTTTTAAAAATGGACTTCTTGGTTTTTCAATCATTTTATAAATAATGTACTACTGCAGGTGGAGTGATAAACAGAGGTATTTTTCATGAACTTACCACAAAAAAAGGTCCTTAGTGCGGCTGTCATCGTCATTATTCTTAGTGTTGGATTACTTACAGGTTGTACAGAAACAACGAATACCACGACAATACCGTATTTTCCCTTAAGTACCACAGAGAGTACAATTCTAAACGACGCTTATGTCCGATATGATTCACTCAAAAATAATGCATCAGCTTTTGATGCTCGTCAACAGCTCGTCCAGCATCTGAATGCCCAGGCTGGTGTTGATCATGCAGAACTAGGTCTTGACAATTATACTATTTTCATCACATACGATACTGGTGGGCTTGCAGCGTTGGATACCTACGATGAGGATGAAGAACTCTCCCTTCCAAAGATAGGTTTTAGCACCCTAGCCACGGGTATGACAACTCAGGGGCATTCTCTATCGAAGAATATCCTCATGTTCGATGGTGCCCCAACTAGGCATCAGCCTATCTCGGAATATGCGCTTGACACCAAATTGAATTTAGATGAATATGAGAATGCTTTTGACCAGAAGATAACCTGCGGGTCGAAGAAAGTACTCCTCCTTGGGCCGTCATATTGGGAATATTCCAAAGAGCCAACCGATGCGTGTATTCAAATGTTTAGAGCGCAAGGATGGGAGGAAAACGATATAACGCTGAAGCTGAACGCGATACCCCCGTGGTACAATAATACAGATTGTCTCAAACTTCAACCAGATGATTATTTCAAACTCAACAACTATGGAATAATACTATTCGTTGGGCATGGAACAGTAAAAGTCCGTAAAAATTTCAATGAAACGAATCTCTATCTCGAATTCTGTTATCTCACAGATGAATCCTTCGGATGTAATACACAGCTTCAAAAATGGTACACCCAGCATCAATTACTTATCTTCCGTAACTATACAACAAACTCGGGAGGTACTATGTATGCGACAGCGATCCGAGCAGACGCCCTCCGACAATATATTACTGGTTCGCTTCCTTCAAGTTTCGTGTACCTCTCCACCTGCTACGGCAGCTATTTCAACAAGGTTTTCCTTGATAAAGGAGCATCGGTGTTTCTAAGTTGGGATAACAGTGTTCTTGCATCATATGCTGATAACAATATGAAAAACATGGTTCAACTCATGCTTCAGAGAAAATACAATGCCTACGATGCATTCATCAACGAATCAATGATTAAAGCATATAGTAGTTCGAACCCAGAAAATACAGTTCGTGGATTAGTTCCTGCTATTCCAAATACTCAACCTCATCCGCTCAATGTCCATTTCTGTCTTTACCCGGATCCACTAGTAAGTGATATCCCTCGTTCTTTTTATTTCCCTGGATGGTTCCAGAACATCACACTGAAGAATATCCCGGTGGATGCGACAGCGGTGAACATCACGGTTAATGATCCTCTTGGAAATCGGCGGGCTTCACGACAGATATCGGTCAGTTCCTCAACGATGGAAGTATCCTTCCTGAATAATTTCATGTTTTCTACGAATCAAACTCTTACATTACAGGTCATCGCACTAGATAATACTGGTGGGATAATTAGCACAGACAAATGGCAGGGGACTCTTTCTGTCGGGCCGAACGAGCACGACCTCGATCTTACCAAGTTCAAAGACCTGCCACACGTCGAATATGTCACTGGGAATGTCGGGTACGAACAACGGATAACCATAGACCTTTCTGTGTCTTCGACTACCTGGGTGTCTGGCGCAGAAATCACAGCGACAGCGGTTTGTTCTTGTGATCCGGTAAATGGAGAATCGTCTGAACATCCACCATTACCAGGTTTTACCATGGAACTGATGCTCTCTTCAGGTACTATTGTGAGTTATTCACCATCGTTTGTCAACGGATCTGTTCAAGGGTTGTACTATAATGGGAGGTTACCAACGATCTCCTGGAGTAACTGGTGGCCGTCACCGACCACCTTCTCAGTCACCTTCCGTCTCGATCAAAAAATAGACGATGATCGACCACCGTTAATTTATGCACGCTGCGATTGGTCGAACTGGGGTGATACCGACTGGGCGAGGATATATCTTCGGTAACTATTTCTGTAAAAATGAAAGTACATATCAAGAGAAAGAAAGCAGTCTCTGTTTTAGTTCTTGAGGGTCTTGGTATACCCTTAATCAGTGCTTGAAATGAGTTTGCAGAAAGCTCTTTCTTTGTCACTGACAGCGTCGCTATTGGATGTTTTCCGCAGACATCCTCCATTTGAGAGAATGTTTGGTCACCCGGAGTGCTATCTGATATGGTGAAGAAAGCAACGTTCCTACACTCTGATTTATACTGTTCAAGAAACGTCCGCACCGGTGCCCACATGGTCCATGCCCAGATTGGTGTACCAATGATGATGCAATCATACTCTTTCAACTGGTGTTGTACATCGTTAATCGCTGTTTTTTGTTTGGTCATCGCGTCTCTGCCTGAACGAAGATACCCAAGGACTCCTGTTCGTTTTTTTTCATCATGAAGTCCTTCGACATCGCACTGGAGCGATTTTCCGATTTCTTCAGCGATTTTCTTTGTGTTTCCGGTTCTGGAATAAAAGACAACCAATGATTTCATTGACTAAGCATCAAAGCACGAGGAACACAATGATATATACTAGCATTTCTAGATTTCCACATACAATGATACCGATGGAACGTACGATTCATTCTATTGTAACGAAACCGGAAACAAAACAACAGTTGAACTGAAAGACGGAAAATATTTGATAGATACTAATGGGGATGAGACATGGGATTATACCTTTAATCCAACAGAAGGACTAGCAGCTCTCCAGATTGTTGAGAAAAAAGGAACACCAGGTTTTCGAACTACTCATAATTTTATGTGCTATCGCATTGATTTTATTATGGAGGCGGAAAAACAAATTTAACTGATGAAAAAGGAAAAAATTAGGATAAGAAAATATCTGTGGGCGTTTTACTCTGGCTTAGTACCCACTCCTGTGGCATCCTTATTTTTTCCGACCAAAAAAGTAAAGGATAATCCCCACTTTATTTACTAGTATCCGAAAAGCATTCACATGGTTTTAACTCAGTTTTTTTTTTGCGAATCAAATAATAAAAAAGAGAAAAAGGGATATTCTTCGGTTATGAGGGATATCCACCGAATCTCAAGCTTGGGTCACCAAAGACCGCCCAATTTGTGATAATGAATGCATCGATAGAAGTGATACTTTCTTCAGCGAGGTATTTCTGAATTGCACGACTGTGTGCTTGGGCTAGGTTTGTCGACCCATTCCCGATTTCATAAAAGAAGTTCATCTCAAGTTCTCCGCTGAGACTGACGGGGTTCCCCCCTGAGCCCATACCGTATCCGGTGCAACCGGTTGACCCAATGGCTCCTCCGAAAGCTTTTAGAATTAGACCCCAACTGAAACACATATAAATGGGGTATCCGTAGCCGAAGTGTGTCGTCCCGTTTTTATCAAGCATTGCAGGGATCATAGAGATATTATACATCCCATTGTGACAGCCACCGACCACGACGATCGGCAGCATGTTTTTGTTTTGTATCCGACCGAAATTCACGATTGTAATGCCGGTACGTTCGTCAATGTCAAACCAGTTTGTGTCCCATCGTGACGGACTGCCGTGTCCTTCGAAATTCACAAAGCCGGCTCCTTGATTAAATGCTGTGGAGATATCTTTCTTGTCTGGGACCAGGCCGCCAATGTCTCTGTTGGTTGTGAATACTTTTGTAAATTTCAGATCTGGTATTGCAAGTTTTGTATAGTTATAGGCGAGTTGACAGAGGTATTCGCCATCAGGTTGACCTTGATAATACGCAAAGGTTCTCCCTCCGACTCCAACAAAGGTGTTGTACCATGGTTTTTCTGCTGGACCTGTGCTTTCATAGGTGAGGATTTTTTTTACTATATGGCTTAGTTCTATCTTATTGGCCACCGGCAATCGACTGACGTAGACTTCAGGATACATATCAAATTTATCTGTTTCGTATCCCCACAAGAACCAAGCCGCGTAGATTCCATCACCATTGGAATCCCAGCTGTCAAAACCACCAGTTGCATTGTACAAACATCCATAGTAAAGGTCACAGAGACATCCTTCGTCATCGTCTTGTGGTATGCTGACATAGCGGACGGGAACCTGCCAGGCTTTCCACCCCGCGGAGATGGTATCCTTATCTTTTGCATAGATATGATTTTTCAGACCACCTGCGAGTAAGACATAGGTGATATTCCAGGTATCGTATGCGTATTTGATGAAATATTTCATTTGTTCCGGTTGATCTGCTCCAGGATATTCAGCGAGGATATCTTCCATCGATTTGAATGTCGTGTTAACTCCCTTATCGTTCTTGAAGTCAATTAGAGGTTGAAGGGTGGCTTCGAAAGCAGCAGGAGCGATAATCACCATGTCATACGAGGCATCAAGCGTTTTGGGTGGTAGTACCGGTATGATATAGGTGACGGTGATGTCAAAACCATCCGTATAAACAAGCTGGTTCTTCACTGGTGAATATCGAACAGGATAACAGATAACTTTTACAAAGGTAACTTGTTGATCATTCTGATTACGACCTGCTCCAAGATCATAGCGATACCAGCTCTCAGGATAGAACGTCGCGCTTTCATAGATAGAAGTATCCTTTACATATTTTGTCTTCTCAGTTATTTTTGATAACGGAGTTATAGACGCAGGAATGATATCTTTTGACAGGATCATGGTGCTGATGTCCTTGTGTGTACATGTCACCTGGATATTGGTTGACCCAAAAGGAATCTCATAGGTCTTCACATAAATAGGTAGCACTGGTTTCTTTGCTTCCAATATCTGGGTCGTCGCACCACTCAACCCCAGGGTAATAAAACCATCTTTTTCAGATATGGTTAGTTGCGGTGAAAAAAGAACTGAGAGAGATTCGGTTTTTTTGTTCGAGGCTTGCTCCTTTGGGACGTTTGTGGAAAACGCGGCTGCCCCTAACCCACTCAAGATTAAAACTCCTATTATTCCTATTGTCAATATTTTTTTCATAATTTTCATTCCCTCATACACAATATTAATCCATTTCATATATTTAATTACTGTCATTATAGAAAATATATCATCAAACGAACAATCGATCTAGAATTGTTTCCTCATTATCAAAGGTAATGCGGTTATATTTTTTTCCCCGCCTTATCTTATAAATGATTTTTTCGTGTTATAACCAAACAAATCAGGCTTTGTATTTATCGATAATGCTACGGCAAAAAAACATGAATTAATCTTAAAAAACTAAAAAAAATACAGGAGCACCAATTTTGTAAAATTAGAGTGTCTCGATTGTATATTTTTAAACAGCAGATTTTAAATAGATTTATCAGTTTATATATTACACATCAATGATGGTGAGATGCACCTCGTAAAGGATTTCGGATGGGAACACAAAAATAAATCCTAACAGAGGTAATCAGAATTGGTAATTAGAAATACTTGTACATTAACATGAGAATGTGACAGAGGAAGAAACATGAAATTCAAAAATAGTAAAGCACAGAATAAAAAAATACTCGTTGCTGTAGGGGTTTTGTTCTTGTTACTCGGAGCTACAATCATACCACTTTTAAATATGATGACAAACAATAATGTACTTGAAGAAGAATCAATGATTATATCTCCTCAGAACAGTTATTTAAAACAAAATGCGGTAGGAGACCCAGTTGGTGATCCTGTCGTACAGAATATCAATACCACAGAGACTTTCACCTCCATACAAGATGCGATCAATGATTCTGATACGGTGGATGGAAACATCCTTGAGGTGAACTCAAGCATCTATGCAGAAAATATCATCATCAATAAATCGCTCACTATCCGCGGAATCGGCACCGGTGAAAATCAACCTCTTATTGATGGAGGAGGCGGGATTGGTTTTGTTATCGCTGTCAACAATGTTACCATCGAGAATGTGAATATCTCAAATTCATCGATAGGGGTTTTCTGTAATCATTCTGGAATAACCATATTGAACAACACGTTTTGGTTCGATAGTCACAGCATTGATTTTAATTATACAGCAGATTTCAACATTAATACAAATTATCATGTGTATGATAATTTAATTCATCAGAATCATTTTTTAATTAACACGACGAACGATTATGATGGCGCGATAATCGTTAACCTTGCATTGCATTATCAAAATCATAGCGGGACTGTGACAATTGGAGATTTTACTATCACTGAGAATCATTTTCTGTTGAATGATTCATATGCATACGCGGTGTTATACAATGAAAATTCCATCAAATGGTTAGAAGATGGTTCGATTTCAATAGGGATGTTTAATTTTTCAGACAATACCTTGTATAAGAACAATAGTGGAAATAACGGTGTGTATTTCACTGGCTCCCTGTCGCATCTTAAGAACGATAGTGTCACCGTAGACGATATCATTGTCTCCTACAACATGGTAACCAACCAAACCAATGCAGCATTTTCTCTAGAACAGTATATGGCTGAAAATTGGAGTGGTACGACAACTGGCTTGTTTGGGGATATCCTGGTTATGAACAACATCATTAGTTCTTCTGTTTCTTCCGATGGGATTCAGATAAGTGAAATGTACGTGATGGGCTTTCAGGATGATGCATCACTTACCATCGGTAATTGTCATATCATAGGAAACAATGTCATGGTTACTGAGGGGTATGCGATTGTTTTTTACATGGATAATATCGGTTATCAACTAACCGACGATGCGTCTGTTCTTGTTGGCCCGGTAATCATTTCTTCAAATGTCCTTTCTGATGGTTACGGTTTCTTAATCGATTACTATCAATGTGGTTTTGCTCTGCATCAAGAGTCTAGTTGTACATTTGGTGATTTTCAGATTGTAAATAATACTATTGAAAGCACCGAAAATGGTATACATATCCAACAATTCTCTTATCTTGGATTTGAACTCTACGACAATGCGACCTTTATTATGGCAGATATCCATCTTGACGATAACCAGATAGAGAGTGGATTAAATGGGATATATTTTTCACAACTCTTCCTTGGTGAAAACCTCTCAGAAGACTCATTGTGCTCCATTGGCAATCTTACATTGAATGATAATGTGATCAGTAGTGGGGGCGATGGGATTCTTTTTACCGATAATCTCTCGTCCTTCAGATTAGGTAATTCGATGAGCGAAAATTCCGTCGTTTCATTCCATGACATTGAAATGTCCCGTAACCTGATTAGCGATTCAGAGTCTGGTGTTTTCATTGGTCCTTGTTTGTTCGGAGGAGAAAACGATAATCTGGGTTTGGATTCTTTCACGATTTCAAATAATTCTATTTCGTTTTGTACAAACGGGTTGGAATTCCAAGACTTTTCGATCTCTAGTTGGTGTCAACCAGTCATGAAAAATAATAGCATCGATAATTGTAGTGTAGGTATTTGGTTTATTTCATCGTATAATAATCTTGTCTACAATAATTATTTTGATAATATTCAGAATGCAAAGGATGATACAGAAAATAATTGGAATGTCGCAAAAACTGCGGGCAGAAACATCATCGGTGGGTCGTATCTTGGTGGGAACTACTGGTCCGATTACACAGGAATCGATGGTGATGACGATACCCTTGGTGATACGCTCATCCCATATAACGCCATGGGGAATATCTCGACAGATGGTGATTACCATCCATTAACACATGTAACTGGAGACATCAGTCTCACTGCACCAACAGATTTTACCGCAACCGTTGTAGGTACTGATCAAATTGATCTAACCTGGACAAAGGGTATCAATGCTATCTATACACGGGTGATGCAAAAGACCATGGGGTATCCAATGAGTGTATCCGATGGTTCGTTAGTGTATAATGGGACGGGTGTTGCTTGTTCTAATTCAAGCCTTTCTCCAGGGGTCAAATATTATTTCCGGGCGTGGTCTTGGAATAATACGACCGAGCTTTGGTCATCGAACAATGCAAGTGCCAGTAACACGACATGGGTCGTTCCCTCGGTTCCCAGTGATTTCTTAGCGGCGACCGTTGATACGAATGAAATTAGTCTTACATGGACCAAAGGTGAATATACAACGCATACAAGGATTCAAAGAGACATCGGGGGTTACCCTGAGGACATCAACGATGGTACGAATGTTTATAATGATACTTCAAACACCAAATTAGATACTGGACTTATTGAAGATACACGATATTATTACCGCGCATGGTCCTGGGATAGTACGAGTAAATTATGGTCAACTGCGAATGTCAGTGTGAGTAACATGACTTGGGGTATTCCGCTGGCACCAACGAGTTTTCTTGTGACAACTGTTGGTACCAATAAAATCGATTTATCCTGGACAAAAGGTTCACATGCGATGTATACAAGAGTGATGCAAAAAATTGGCGGTTATCCTGTGAATATTTCCGATGGTTCTGTATTATATAATAACACGGGTGTTTCTTGTTCCAATGCGAGTCTTTCCCCAGGAGTACATTATTATTTTAAGGCTTGGTCTTGGAATGGTACAAGCAAATTATGGTCATCGTCGAATGTAAGTTCAAGTAACACAACATGGAATATTCCGCTTGCTCCTACCGGTTTTACGGCTACAACGATAGGGAGCAATCAAATTAATCTAACCTGGAGTAAAGGAAGCTATGCGGTCTACACTAGGATTCAGCGGGGAACCACAGGGTACCCAGTGAGTATTTCAGATGGGACGCCTGTATATAATAATACAGGTTCTTCGCATCCAGACCCCGGTCTTGGTGTCAACACATCCTATTATTATCGAGCTTGGAGCTGGAACACCACCAGTAAGACCTGGTCAACAACAAATGCCAGTGTTTTTAATTCAACATGGGCCGGTCCGTTAGCTCCACCGAGCCTCTCAGCTACTACTACAAGTAAAAATCAAATTAATCTGTCATGGGCCAAAGGTTTTCGTGCGACACACACAAGACTGATGCAAAAAATTGGGAGTTATCCGGTGAGTGTTTCCGATGGCTTTCTAGTGTATAATGGGACCGGTGCTGCCTGTTCTAATTCAAGTCTTTCCCCTGGGGTGCGCTATTATTTCAAGGCGTGGTCCTGGAATAGCTCAAGTGGATTGTGGTCAACGACGAATGCAAGTGAAAGTAACATGACATGGATTGATCCTCTTGCTCCAAGTGATTTCTCAGCGGAGACCGTTGATACGAATGAAATAAGTCTCACATGGACAAAAGGTGGTTATGCGACGCATACCAAGATTCAAAGGAACATCGGAAGCTCTCCAGAGGACGTTAACGACGGGACGAACGTCTATAATGGAACGTTAAATGTGTTTTCAGATACGGGTCTTACAGCGGATACACACTATTATTACCGAGCATGGTCTTGGAACAGCACAAGTGGGTTATGGTCCTCTTCGAATGTTTCGGCACATAATACAACATGGAGTATTCCACTAGCACCAACAGGGTTGTCTGCTACCACCGTTACTATTGATCGAATAAACCTGTCATGGACCAAAGGAACGTACGCGGTTTATACGAGCGTGATACAAAAGACAGAAGGCTATCCAGTCAATATATCAGATGGTTTATTGGTCTATAATGGAACCGGTGAAGCATGTTCTCTTTCAGATCTCACTCTTGGTACAAGATACTATTTCAGAGGCTGGTCATGGAATGATACGAGTAGGATTTGGTCCTCGACGAACAGTAGTGTTTCAAACATTACCGCTCCGTTTGCACCAACAGGATTTACAGCAGCAGCTGTCAGTAGCAGTCAAATCAATCTCGCATGGAATAAAGGAACGTATGCGAATTGCACAAAAATTCAGCGGAAAACCGGCAGCTATCCAATGAACATATCTGACGGAATAAGCATCTATAATGATACCGGTTCTTCCTTCTCCAATACTGGTCTAACTACAGGCACCCTGTATTATTACCGGGCTTGGAGTTGGAATTCTACGTTAGGGGTATGGTCGATTAATTATGCAAGTGCCCAAGCAAGCACACAAGGCGGTGGTGGCGGTGGAGAAGAAGTCCCACCTCCCGGATCGGAAACCGAAGCACCAACTGCTGACGCAGGAGGACCTTACATCGGATACGTCAATCAAACCATCACTTTCAATGCAGCCCAAAGTTCCGATGATGTTGCAGTGGTTGGGTATCGTTGGGATTGGACCAACGATGGGACCTGGGATACCGACTGGCTCCTTTTGTCAAAAAACACGCATATATACACCACAGCTGGTAATTATACCGTGAACCTTCAGGTTCAAGACGATGAAGATCAAAGAGATAATGATACCGCGACTGTAACCGTTAAAACAGGTATTTCTCTTCAACAAGCACCAGTCGCAGATGCAGCAGGACCATATCATGGGTTGACGTATCAACTGATACAATTCAATGGATCGAGAAGCTATGCGATCAACACCAGTATCGTCAACTACACATGGGTCTTTGGAGACGGAACCTATGGGTATACTGTCTCACCAGTCCATGCCTATGAGTCTGCAGGGAGTTTCACCGTCATACTCACCGTCAAGGATACAAACACTCTCCAAGCCATTGATACTACACTTGTCACGATTGTACTAGATGCAAATAAAAATAACATCTCTGACATCATAGATCAAGCGATAGGAGCCGATATTACGCAGGCAGATCTACATTCTGTTTCAATCAATGGTGTCTCGTATTATCTCGTTGATACGGATCATGATGGAATCTACGATGCTTTTTACAACCCAACGACAAACATAAAAACTATTCTTGGCCAAGAAGATGAAAATCAATTAATCGATATCGATGGTGACGGGAAATGGGATTATATGTATGATCCCGTTTTAGGCTCAATTACGCCCTTTGTGGAAATAATTTCACCTCTTGATTCCCCTTGGTTCAGTGTCGCTTTAAGTCTGATTATCTTTATTGTTATTCTCGTAGTTGTCTGGCTTTATAAAACTGGACGTATATGATTAAAAAGACGTAGAATGTAGCCACTTAGCGATTTACTTCCATGTTTCTTAAAAGGTCCGCTGAAGGCACTTTCGAGACAGTTGATAAAAACAACAATCTCGTTTAACATTATATGTTCTAGATGTTATCCATCTGATTCTGAAGACTACCATCCCAAAATATGTTCTTTGAAAGAAAGCTTTGTTCTTTTGTCAACACCACTTTTTCGATAGGCGGGATATCGGTATCTTGTATTTTCGCAGCCCAAGCAACAAATCTTCGAACCATCCACCATGTATGAGTTAACTCTGGGGAAACATCCTGGTGTAAGGATGCGATACCTTCCCATTGATACAGACCAGTCGCAAGACAAGTAAAGCCCTGTGATTTTCTTTCTTTGATATGACCATTCCACCAGATCATATATTCAGGATGCGCGGAACATAAAAGGATTCTGCCTTTCTTTTCATTTGGATAAATCTCTGCGGTTATACACGGCTTGTTCGAATAATCCAGCTTGACAATCGTATCGGTTAATTCCCAATTCCCGGCTAGATAATAGGTGTATAAAAACAGGTTTTTTAAGGTTTTATTTTCTTTTTTAATGTATCGTGCTGCTTTGAAGAACGCTGAAATAACTCCATGAATGCCGCCTACATATCTCCATGCATGGATTTGTTGATTGGTATTATCTGAAATATCCTGGGTAGGATAGCGTGCAAGGATGTGTACTTCTCTATCAGGGTGTTCTGGTACTATCAGTGCTGGTCCAGCCCACCAGCGAATTCGTTCGGTGTCCTGTTGAACATCTGAGAATATAGGATGGTCCTTTTGTATTTGAAAATCTAACGGGACGCCTCCGCTATGGATTCTGCTACCATCAACCGTTGTTCCTGGTGCAAAGGAAAACACATATGCGGTCGCACCAATGTTCTCCGGATGGTTTTTTTGAAACGGATAGAACAAGGGGAATGCAAGGGTTTTGTAATAGGATGAGACACAGGTTACTCCTAAAGCGCTTTTGTTATATTGTCTCTCTAGAAACGTCCGCGGTTTTGTATTCCCTGTTTTTAAATCTGTGATGAGTGCCGTCCCCCCACAGATCCCAATGTATCCGCCACCATCTTTGATGAATGTAGCGATATTTTTTTTCCATTTTCTGACATGTTTTAAGAAATGGAATCCTTTTCTTATTGCTTGGCCATCTCCCACGCCGCCCCCGGGGACAAGTAAGACGTCGAACTCTTTGGTCGTAAGACGTCCTGTTAAAATATCCTTATCGTAAATGAATTGCGTTGTTATTGAATAGGTCCGCCCATTGGTCTTCCAGGAATAATTCTGTAGTATTTCCGGGAACATACGCTTCCCTGAACCCCATCCTAACAGTTCTTCTGCAAGGATGGCGACACGTATGACCTGTCCTTGTTGATTTTTTGTTAACTCAGTTTCTCGGGATTCCGGCATGGGTCTCACTTTGGTGGGGTGTACCTCCATCGATCAATCGTAAACTTCCAGTTTTTATCAACATGTTGCACTATTTTTTGGTCAATGGAATAGACGTTGGTTTTGTACTCGGATTGTCGTTCTAGATATTTCATCAGTTCAGGTATCGCGGTCTCGAAACCAGGGATTTTTAATGTCTGATAGATGTGTTTTAGGTGTTTCATTGGATCAGCGATGAGATCTTCATATCTTACCTCAACGAACCTGTCTATTTGTAGTCGTTCTTTTTGTTCAAAAAAGCTAGTCATCAGGCGAATATAGTTTGAAATGACTTGTTTTTCTAATTCTTTTTCAGAAGCGTCTTGTAACGCAAGTTTATCCAACACCCTTGTTCTCATTTTTTTTGTCGACAGATATACAAGATAAGGACTTCGATAGATATGGATGAATTTTGCTTCAGGGAACAGTTCAAGCAAGGTTGCGATACGAGCGGTGTTTGGAGGGTTTTTCGAAAGGAACCTTTTTCCCGGGTTCTTATAAAGAACTGTTTTGATGAATTTCAAATAGGTTGCTTTCCATTGGTTTTTTTCTTTAGAAGAAAGCCCCTGGAAATGAATGGATTTTAGGTATTGTTCTTCAGCGTTTTGGGGAAAATGAAGACAATGGAAAAACGACCAGGGATACAGGACCGCGAGAGCTGCTTCGTCCTCGTAGGGACCGTCCATATCGACCTTTATGGCATCCATTGGTCGTTCTGAGGGGAGAAATCGAGCGAGAAATCTCTTCATCGGCTCTAGAATGAGACTGCCTTCTGGTAAGAGTGTGCTCCAGAGTGTAGTATAACAAAATTGCGGATCGTTACTTAAGAGTTCATGCAGATAGGTCGTTCCACTGCGCCAATGACCTATGATAAAAACCGGAGGATCATGCACAGTGACATCATTTATTTTTTTTTCGTATTTTCTTTTAAAAAGCATCCGAATCGGGGTAGCACCAAGTGAGATAATAGTGATGAAAAGTGCCCGGTGAAGATACTGCAGGTCAATCCCCCCGTTTTTTTTCACAAGGTGAAACCATTGTCGTGTTGAGATCCCAAACAAGGGATGTTGCATCGTCAGATGGCTCGTTTGCGTTTGTTGTTTGCTTTTCATTTACGTCACTCTTTTTATCAACAACCTAGTCTATAAGTTCTTTTTCAAAAACACGGTGTTTTTTATATTGCGCTGCACCAGTGAATGCAATCGTTGAATGAGCAATCGTGTTATGTTCATCAATACATCCGACCTCTGCGCTCTTATATCCTCTGTTTTTCATCTCCAGTAATGCTTGATAATTTAATAAAGACCCAATGTCTTGATGACGGAATTCTTTCCGTATGCCGATAAAGTGGAGTTTCCCTGCGTTTATTGTCCGTTGTGTGAAAAAGAAACGGATTGCTTCAACAGCACCGAGATGTCCATGCATTTTTTGAAACAACTGATTGTACTCTGGTGTTGCCCAAAGATACGCGACTGGTGAACCGTTCGATTCAGCGATTAAAAATAATTTTGTGTCAACAAACCATCGGAGTTGTTTGACCCCAAAACGGGTTTTTACTTCCTCTGGTGATACGGGAACAAACCCCCAATGCTCTGAAAAGGTTTCCAAAAAAAGGTTACACCACCATTTCAGCTCTTCGCTGGTGCGGAGTCGTTTGAAAGAACGAACCTTTATGCCTAACGACATACTGCGTCGTGCTTTTTCTTCAAGTTGCTTTGGGAATGGTTGTGTTAAATCAATAGAATAATGGATAAAGTCACGTGATTTTTTCAGACCAAATGTCTCTGCAAAGATGAGATAATATGCTGGTGAATACGTAGAAAGCACACTGGGTGGTGAATCAAAACCGGTATGAAGAAAGCCGCATCCCATATCAATGCGACCGTCGATGGGACCTCGCATTATCTTCATTTTTTTTGACACAAGCCAGTCCTGAGCAACTTGAAATAGGGCTTGTGCGCAGTCGTAATCTTCGACGCATTCAAAAAAACCAAAGTACCCTATTTTTTCCCCAGCTGCCTCGCAATATGAAAAGTCGATGATTGCAGCGATTCGACCGATGACTTTGCCCTGTTTCCTGGCGATGAATACTGCGCATTCCGCATGGGACCAGAACGGATTGTTTTTTTTAAAAAAACCGCTCATCTCGTTCCAAAAAGGAGCAACCCACGAGGGATTGTTCTGATACACCTGGAAGGCAACCTGATAAAATAACTTAAAATCTTTTTTGTTTTTTACACGATGTAATTGCAGATCGCCCGGGAACCTTCTCTCTGCGTCTGCTTGGGATTCGAAAATATATTTCCCCTTTAAGTGTGATGTTAAAATGGAAATAGTTCTACCTCCGATTAGCTTTGCACATAGTCTGTTCCAATTATTCGTATTTTCTTAATAAACGTTCTTCCCAAATCTATAACAAATTCAGCATCGATAATGGTTAGGCTAAGAAAAGAAAGATAATTTCTAAGGATTATTTAGTTGTCATATCTTTTTATTGTCTAATAAACACACTTGCACTTACTGGGAAATGAGGTTATCTACAAGTCTCTCTAACACAGGATGCTTCTGTAAAATAAACGACAGGAACTGTTGGAGGAACGTCAGCCAAGGAGGAATGATTTTTGCAGGTGTTGACAACATCACAGGAATAATATCGAAATCTGTGGCGTCGTTGATGTTTTCTACTCGCAGGAATCCTTCAAAATCAGATTCCGGTTCATCAGGTGCTGTCAAGGTTGCAAGAACAGTCACTGAACCATCTTCTGGGGTTAACCTTATTCCCGATTGTGGGTTAAACGACCAAGTCCCCCAAGAAATCGATGATATGTTAATAGTCCAGTTCAGCAACGATTCGTTATCCCCGATATTTTGTATCTGAAAATTTCCAGCAACGGTCGCACCAGGTTTGATATCGGTCCATGAAAGGATACCCGAGCAGTCTAAATTCGGTGCCGTCTCGTTTTGTGGCGGTGGCTCTGGCGCTTCAGGGGGAATATAGACGGCTTTAAAGAGTTGTCCTCCTGTGTTATATTGCCAAACGGTTGTTCCCTCCGGGGTGACTTCGAAGATTTTTCCTGTTTCCCCATTCGTTATGAGGGTGTTTCCACTGGAAAGTCGCCAGGCACCTGAGATGAAGCTTGAATAAAAACTCGTAGGTGGGTTGGCAACATAACTCCAGGTCTGCGTCTCTGGGCCATACGCGGAACCCGGTTCAAGAGCATATTCACCGTTTTCGTTTACCGGGGGGGTAATTTGGTCAACCGTGGAATAATGACTACCCGGACGATTTGCACCATTATTGAAGATAAGGATGTCTCCTTCACCAGGGAGTCCTTCATCAATCCATGACGCGTCATGCTGGCTAAATAATTTCCTATCAGTTGTGGTACCTTCGTCATAGGTCATTGGGTTTCCCCAGCGGTAGAGAATGTCACCGCCTTTCCCGCTGTTCCCACCGGTATGCCCTGCTGCTTCCTCTGTTGTGGTGCTATGGTCGATGACCCAGATTTCATTGAAATTATGGACACTCAGCAATACTTGGTCAAACTGCGCGTGGTAATCAACAGAGTTGGTATGCATCCAATCTAGTTGGGTTGAGGTCGCATAGTTGATATCAATAAGCTCTGGGTGGTCTCCGACGACACCATAATTCTCTTTTGATGAATCATAATCCTGAACGAGATGATCCCAGGCATGCCACTCCCAGACTATCTCACCGCTTGAAGGTCCTGTTGGTTGAACCTCAATGACATGGTCAGGCCAAAACCCACTATTGGAAACGTAACTTGGGTTCCTTCCTTGAGCAATCGTCTCAGTGCGTGTTTTGGTTTCCCACGCAATCAGTAGCACGTTTCCATTCGGTAATGTTTTCACGTCATGATGAGACAGGACCCCGTTGGTATTATACCGGAAATCCCATACGATTGTTCCATCCCATTCTACTTTTTGAACACCACCGCCAGACCCGCCGGTCCCACCACCGGAACCAGTTCGAATAGTCCGTAGAATCGTCCCATCACCTAGCCACCATACAGCGATACCAGGAAAATAGCTGCTTGTCCACGAATGGTTCAATGATCCATCAGCATGGCGTAAATATGTCGTCGTAGTCCACATCGGAGAATACAAAAATTGTCCTTCTGAAAAATTCAAAGGTAATGGATCTTGATGTAGTTGCTGAGACGATGATAGTGGTATGGAAGTGCTTAATAACAAAAAAATAATGAAAAAAATCATCAACCGAAATTCAGTAAAAAAGTTGACCGTTGATCTCTTAGGTAATCTAACGTTCTTCATAGTATATTTAATAGGGAATGTCTATAAATAGTTTTTTCCCAATTTTGTGCCAATTTTCTCAATATTCGTTATGAAAAAACTGAAAGACTTGTTTCAAACAAATCCTTATTGAAACGTTCATAACTTTTAAATAAGAGACCGGGAAATATCCTGGCCTTATGGAATTTGACAATTTAAAACAACAAGCATTCTACGTAAAAAATACCCCGCTCCCGGGCTATACCCTTCCAAATTTCCTGTGCCTTCTTGCTCAGAATAAATTCAAGATTGATGTTCAATACATTCCACGGATGATTTACTCGTTATCTCTCAGTACGATAATGCTTCCTTTTTTTATCAAAGACCGATTACAATTCGATAAACGCATCGAACAGACCGAAATTATTCATCCTCCTCTGTTTATCATCGGTCATTGGCGCAGTGGAACGACCTATCTACATAATGTCTTTTCCCAGGATAAAAAACTTGGTTATTTAACGACATTCCAGGCGTATCTCCCTGGGGTCTTCCTTGGCAGTGAAAAACTCTTCAAACCTTTGGTGAGTGCAAGCATCCCGAAAAAAAGGCCGATGGATGACGTTCCTATGGATGCAGATTATCCACAAGAAGATCAATATGTTATTGGGGCATTCTCTCGGCATTCATATTACCATGGATGGTGTTTTCCAAAGAACATGGAGTTTTATAATACGTCTGTCTGCATGGATACTGCATCAAAAGAGACTATTGATGAATGGAAACGGCATTATATGTATATTTTAAAGAAAATCACACTGTATCGAAACGGAAAACAGTTGGTTTTAAAGAATCAGGATAACACTGGAAAAATAAAGATATTGCTGGAGATGTTCCCTGATGCGAAGTTCATTTTTCTTTATCGGAATCCTTATGATCTGTATTTTTCCATGATGAAGTTCATGAGCATAGCGATTCCTCGTTTCTGTATACAAAAACCTCCAAGGATTGAAGAAGTCGAAGAAAGTATGATGAATCTGTACACCAAGATGACTCAAAAATATATAATGGAACGAAAACTGATTCCCAAAAATAACCTCGTGGAAGTCTGCTATGAAGACTTTGTTACCCAACCTTTTCAAGAAATAAGGAACATCTATGATACATTACAGCTGAATGGATTTCAAGAAGCTGCGCCTTCATTTGAAACCTATCTTCGTACTCAATGGACCATAAAAAAAGACCAATATATGATGAACGATGCGCTCAAGGAAAGAATCGAAAAGAAATGGGGTTTTGCTATTAAGGAATTTGGTTACGAAAACAACGGTATATGATTTTTTTCTCAGCTCCATTTCGTCAGAATTGCTTCTCGGTTGAAGATTGCTCTTGCAAAGAAGAAAAGAAATAGGTCAAGGCAGCCGTAAAAACCTGCGAACACAAAAATCATGACCGGTGAGAGGAAGATAAATCCCGCAAGTACCCCAATCATCAACATGATGACGGGCATTACAACAAATCCTCCAAGTTGTTGTGCCGCCCGGACATCATTGACTTTTGAGGATACCAGAACGCATGCAAGGACACTCATTAAACAGGCGGTGGGGGCAAGAAGCACCATCGATAAGACCCAAGTGAGATTAGGTAGGAGCGGGTAACCTACTTTTGGGATTAACACAATGTCAAGAAGAACAACTCCTAAGGTGAACGCGAGAAATGTGGACCCCATCGAAGGGATAAAGGAAGAAAAAATCTTCCCTGCAAGTAGCTCACCATCAGTCGTCGGAGTTGCAAGTAATGGCTCTAAACTACGATTATTCTTCTCACCAACGATACTATATGTGGCAATAATTGTTGGAAGCGTCGCTGGAATGATGATGAAAATCATCAGGATCATGTTGAACATCATCGGGAGAACCTGATCGATCTCCGAAGGTTTTGTTTTCAAGAACGCGAGATCTGATGAGACCGCAAGGATGAATCGTCCATCCAGCTCTGTTCCTTCTGAACGAATCACCGTGACATTCATGAGGTACGAACTGGAGAGTGAACTGTTCTGAATGGTCGAATCTATCACTGTTGTATTTTCGATGATACAAGATTCGATGATGCAATTGGTCAGCGACGCGTTTTTTAATCTCGTATGTTGAAAAAACGTTGCATCAAATGAAGCACCTTCTAAGGTTTGATTAATCCATGGCACAACTGCATCGGCGGGCAGGCTACCAATTTGAAGCAATCCGTTGATATCCCATGGTCTTTCAAGCGGGACCATGGTCACCATGGGGACAAACATGGCAAGTGGCAGGACAACCCCGAGGATAATGGGCATGGCGACGATAGAACCTATGACGAATTTTTGTTTCTTGAATTCGTCAAGGTCTTTTCGCATGACTATCCAAGCGTTTCGCCAGCGCATCACCGAGCAGCCTCCTCGATGAGTTTGAGGTACACTTCCTCTAACGAATGTTCCTCTTCAGTAATAAATTGAACCTGGAGGCCTTGTTTGACTAACCAGGAGAGCACCTGGGGGTTATCCTCTTCTGGGTTTCTCACATTGAGTATCAGCCGATTTCCGATCACCTGCGCTTGGGAGACAAGACCTAACGATTCGATGTCATTTGGTAATGTGGGCGGGATTTTTTGCATCGTGATACTGATTGTTCGTGTGAACAATCCCTTTGCAAGTTCTTTTGGATTCCCAATTTTCACCGTCCTATTCTTCACTAAAGCAACCGTGTCGCAGATTCGTTCTGCTTCTGATAGATTATGTGTGTTTATCAGAATGGTGTTCCCTTTTTTTTTCAGTTCTAGGATATATTCTCGAACTATTTTTGCTGCCATTGGATCAAGACTTGCGGTCGGTTCGTCAAGGAAAATATATTTTGGGTCATGGATAAGTGCGCGTGCTATCGCTATCTTCTGTTTCATACCTTTGGAAAACCCACCAACTGGTTCGTTTCTTCGATCCCATAAGTCAAGGTTAGTCAACGTCGTCTGAATCGACTCATCCCGTTGTTTTTTTGGCACACCGTAAAGCTGTCCATAATAATCGAGATTCTTATACGCCCCGAGCGTTTCGTACAAACCCGGGACTTCTGGGAGCAGACCGATCATTCCACGGATTTTTTGTGCGTCTGCTTTTTTCCTGATTTCATAAGAATCGATCTGTGCGTTTCCAGACGTTGGTTGGATGAGGCAGGAAAGCATCCGCATGGTCGTTGTTTTCCCTGCTCCATTTGGCCCAAGAAGACCGAAGATGCAGCCATCTGGTATCGTTATAGAAAAATCCTGTATCGCAGTGACTGATCCAAACGTTTTGGTTAACCTTTCACAAGTTATCATACCACACCAGTTCTCATCTTCTGCACTACCAGTATACCGTATTTTCCGATTCTTAATAAATCTAGCAGATGAATTGAATAATCTCTCCCTAACAAGTCGTTTCAAGGCTTATTTATTTATAAAAAACCGTATCGTTACAGATGATAAAAATTATCTCCAAAATTTTATATACAGTTTTCTGTTTCTCCCTATTGGGATGCCGGATAATGATAACGTAGGAGCGGATGTGCTCTCTAGTGGAAAGGGATGAGTGTGTATCTTAAACAAGTTGAGATGGAAAATTTTAAGTCCTTTGGACATAAATTAACTGTACCATTTTATCCTGGGTTCACTGCGATTACAGGACCAAATGGTTCAGGGAAAAGCAACATCGTTGATGCGATTCTCTTCGTCCTTGGCCCAAAAAGTTCAAAAGTCATGCGCGCAGGCCGACTCACCGACCTTATCTTCAACGGAGGGAAGAATCGGAAGAACCCGTCAAAATATTGCAAGGTCTCCTTAGTCTTTGATAACTCACAGCGGAAGATGCCGATCACTGCTGATGAAGTCGTTCTTACCAGAATGATCAAACGAGCTCCCTTGAAAGACAACCCAGATAATTATTACAGTTACTTCTACATCAACGATCGTGCAGCATCCTATTCTGAATTTATTGACCTTCTTACTCATGCACGTATCTCTGGGGAAGGCTATAACATCATCAAACAGGGCGACGTCACCAGCCTTGTTGAAATGGGGTCTGTCGATCGAAGGAAAATCATCGATGGTATCGCAGGAATCAGCACCTTTGATGAAGATATCGAAAAAGCGGAAAAAGAACGAGGGGACGTCGATAAGAACCTGGAGCGCATCGATATTATTTTAAATGAAATCACCAGTCAAATCCGTCAGTTAAAGAAAGACCGAGATGCAGCGTATCAATACAAGGAGATGAAGGATAAGCTGTATGAAACAAAAGCGATGATTGCGTATAAGAAAAAACAAGAAATCGAATCACA
>JBFYMQ010000020.1:0-21289 GCA_041304825.1 Thermoplasmatales archaeon | reverse complement strand
GCTACCCAACCACTCGTTATCAAAAAACCTAGGAACGTAATTGTCATGATTTTCTTCATATGTCTCCTCAAGTGCATTTTGTGTGCATCCTTTTTTTAGAACGTATCTCTGATACGCCCTATTAATATTATATAGTATATATAAAAGTATATAAATATTCTGTAATTTTTCTCTCCTGAACCACTCCAGAATACATTAGGAGGGACACTTTTTTTCTCCAGGGAACAGAAACTGTTATCTAGCGGGTAACGACTCCTCCACCACAACACAACCTGAGGAGCTATGCACAAACTCTGGCAATACCTCTTCGACGAAGACACAGGACGTGGGATTGCACTGACCACACTTTTCTACAATTCAGCCTATAAAAAAACCTACCAGTTCGCAAAACAAGCAGAAACATGGTCTTCGGAACAAATACAAGCGTACCAATGGCAACAGCTCACCGCACTCCTCCATCACGCATACGACCATGTCCCGTACTACAGAAAACTCTTCAAAACACTGAAGATGACACCGGACGATATTAAATCGTTCGAAAACTTCCAACATCTACCATTCCTGGGAAAAGAAACAGTACAAGAGTATGCAAATGAGTTCAAGGCGACCAATTATCCGCCGTCAGCTTTTGAGGAAACCAACACCGGTGGATCGACTGGGTTTTCGCTTCGATTCTGCATTGAAAAAGGAGTCTGGTTCGCAAAACACCTCGCATATCTCAAAATTCTACTCAACCGTGGTGGCTGCGATGTCATGGACAATTCGGTGCAGCTCATCGGCAGGGAAAAACCCTGGGAGTTCCGCCCATTGTCACGGACACTTGTTCTTTCATCCTATCAGATGACTGAACAGAACCTCCCCATCTATGTAAAAAAAATCATGCATCTTCACCCAGGATATTTCATAGGATATCCCTCAGCGATGACGATGCTTGGGACGTATATGAAGCAACACTCAATGGAAGTCAAAGGAGTCAAAGCAATTTATTCTTTCGGGGAAACCATCTACGATTGGCAACGTGAGTTCCTGGAATCATTTTTCCACTGCAGGGTGCATGGTCAATATGGACATCGTGAACAATGCGTCTTATCAGGTACCTGTGAAAAAGCAAACACGTATCATATCTTCCCAGATTACGGATATGTCGAGCTCATCGACAGAAACGGACAACACGTAATAAAAGAAGGACAGATAGGAGAGATTGTTGCGACGGGTTTCCACACCGGGATTTTCCCGTTCATTCGATATAAGACCGGAGATATCGCTGTCTATACGGCACGGCAGTGCGAATGTGGCCGACAGGTTCCTCTTCTCAAGTCAGTGGAGGGAAGAATCCAGGATTTCATGGTCTCCAACACCGGTCGGCTCGTGCCGCTGATGGGGGTGCTGCAACTCATCTCACGATCATCTGCTCATATGAAGGAATATCAGCTCTACCAGAACCATGAAGGAGAACTAATCCTTCATATCGTGAAAAAAGAAGGGTTCTCCGATGATGACGTTCATCATATCAAAGAGAATATCCGCACACGACTGGGAGATGAGTTTTCGTTATCCATTGAATACATGGATTTTATTCCTCGGACGATCCGCGGGAAGTATCAATTTTTTGTTCAGAAATTACCAGTGAAGTATATCGTGTAAAGAAAAAAAGGAGAGAGACTCTTCTCATTCCTTTCAATGGTGTTGCTGAAGGTATCGTTTACCAATGAGGCCGGGGGTTGATGTTGGTCAGGTCAATGCTTGCCCAATCATCCCAATCGTTTTTCCCGCGGGATCCATCAGAATAATCGACAAGTGCGCTGTACACGTATCGATAGTTCATCACGCTTTTGTACGACCCGTAGCGCCAGTAATTAATCTCCCAAGGCCATTTACCATCATGGCAATCAACACCGGGACAATTGATCCCGAGAGAATGACCCGTCTCATGCATTATGACACCAGCATAGATGTAAGCGAGTTGTTTCTCACTGTTAAATGTTTTTCTCACCAGACTTGAGAACAGTGGAATGATCTTGACCTGTGTCTTCAGGAACAATGCAGGGAGATAAAAACAATCAACGGCAAACAATCCTCCAATTCTTGAGCCAAAGGTAAAACCAACGGTCTGGGTGACGTTATAGCCGATGAAACCCCAATGGAAGACACCGCGTCGCCAGTTGTTTGAGTTTTGATGCATGAAGTATTTCCAGTAGAATTGATCAAGGTCATATTCTTGGAGTTCCGCTTTATAAGGCACGACTTCACCACCACCAAGCCGACCATCATCGATATGCCAGAAGATATTGTGTTTCGCGTGAGAATCCCGGAGGAATTCATAAGATAGAACTGGGACGGTCGTCTCATTGTTGCCTGGTTCTTTTTGCATCTGGTCGATTTCAAGGAAAATATCCTGCCGGTAGGGGTCAGAGCCCCATTGCCAGGTTTTGTATTCCTCGATGTTGTTCAATGCATCGACATCCTCGTCGATATCGGTAAAATTTTCCCACCCGAACGGGTCATAGACCATGTAATATCCTTCGTCATGTCCCCATTCGTAATAGGTTAAACCAAAGAAATGCTCCCATTCTATGGGGATGCCATCGTCGTCTGCATCTTCACCAAGGTTACTTACGAGGGGGCTGGTGTTATACACTTCGGTCTCAAGCCAATAGGGAAAACCATCTTGGTCGAAATCATTTTGTGTAATATCAAACCAGAGCTCACAGTCCCGGTCCTGCTGATAGATGCTGTTGTCATCACATCCGTTTAATCGTCCTAATCCGCTGGGATCTCCAAGGGAATCATCACCCCACCAGACACCGGCTGCGATACTGTACACAATATCTGCGGTGCGCACCTGGGTAAAATTGCCGTCATCCGCGCTGATATCGCAGAGAAGATCGATGTTATTGTTTTTGTCCCAGAGTTCGATTGAGACGTTGACGAACTCATCATCCTTGGGGACCTGAGAGGCAACAGAAAAATCTGGGTCTTCGACGTACTTCATATTTTCCCAAACATCGCTGATAAATTCCGCATCATTAATCTTTACTTTTACGTAAAAGTCAGGGTCGGATAGTAAATCGATTGTTTTCAGGGCACGAATCTCTTTAACGGTGACAGTGACGGTGATATTGTCGACCAGTGGGTCAAAGTCATCGAGAAGCGGCATCTGTACCGGCATCTGTTTTTTCTGTTGAATCATCGCTGACGTTGGTATAACAAAAAAAATGAGGGTCACAAGCGTACATATTACTTTTATTGAATTTTTTTTCATTGAGATATCCCCCTAAGGATAGTCTTATTCTGTTTTGCTATATAGAGGCTGCTTCTATATAAATATTTGTTGTATGAGGGGAAAAAATTGGTTCATTTTTTTCTAAAATTATAAAAACTACTGGACATTACCATAGGTTATCTACCATGTATATGGGGGATCATCGATGAAGTTACGTATACCACCAGAACCGCTTTTATTAAAGAAACAATCAGAAGAACAAAAAGACAACGCATGGGATATTGATTCCCTGAGCCTGTGGTTCGGCAATCGACTTCCCACCTATCTCTGGAACGACGCAGGATGGTCCACGCCCTTAAAGGAAGAAGGGTACAATTGGCAAAGTTTCCTTAAAATACTCTCACTGCATAAAAAAGAAATGATCCGTTGGTCCCGCAACGCACTCTCCTGGAAAGAATTCCTCCTCAAACTACAAGATACCATGAAGGACCCGGTGTTTAAAACAATCCTGCTGAGACACAAGAAACGGGAGGCTGTCCTCGATGGATAAACATCAGGAGGGCTACCCTATTGTCCTTACTGCATCGCGTGCTGAGGCAAACGAGTACGACGACAATCCTTTCGCAGCGTTCATTTGCACATTTCCCAAAAAACTGTCCGGATTAGCCTTACGGGAACACCTAGAGAATATCCCAAGTAACGATGACGGGACTGCGCAGCGGACTATCTATGGTCTTCGAAAAGTAGAATCGTTGCTTACCAGGGAGTTTGGCGAAGAAAACGTCGTAGTCGCGCATTACGATCAGTTACACAGATTTATCGGTAAAAACACGAAGATCCTGGGCATCTCCTCCATGGACCCGATGGGACTGGCTTATGTGTCAACCACTTATAACTCGCTGATCGGGTTTGGCGGAGAGGCGTTGAATGCAGCGGAATTCGAAAAACTCATCACTCATCCCTCCATCCAAGAGTATAAACCAAAAATCATTGTTGGTGGGGCAGGCTCCTGGCAGATTAACGAATCCGGGATCCAAAAAAAATGGGGTATCGACGTTCTGTTCCAAGGAGAAGGAGAAGAAGACCTCATCAGTGTGTTTAAAAAAATGCTCAATAATGAAGCGGTACCATCGTATTTTACCGCAAAGAAACCCGACAGAAAAAAAATCCCTCCAATCACCCACGCTGCGTGTTACGGCATGGTAGAAATCACCCGTGGCTGCGGAAGAGGCTGCCAGTTCTGCAGTCCAACGAACCGGACGAAATATTCGTTCCCCCTTGATTATATCATGAAAGAGGTGAAAACCAACGTCGAGGGCGGATCGTCTACTATTTTTACGGTCACTGAAGATATTTTCTTGTATAAATCGAAACCTGGTTTCATCCCGAATCGAGAAGAAATCGTAAAATTATACAAGACTATCGCATCGTACCCTGGTGTTGAACATATACTGCTTTCTCATGCGTCTCTTGCACCCGTTATCTATGATCGGAAACTTATGGAGGAATTATCACCGATACTTCTCGAAAAAACACGATGGACACCAGAGTTGAATAAATCCTACCCGAAGCGTTTCGTCTCTGTTGAAGTCGGCATTGAGACCGGTAGTGTGCGTCTCATGAAGAAATACATGAAAGGAAAAGCACTCCCCTACAGTGTCGATAATTGGCCTGAGCTTGTGGTACAGGGCGTAGGCATCATGAACGACTACGACTGGTGGCCGTTATGCACAATCATGACCGGGCAACCCGATGAGACAGACGATGACGTCCGTGCGACCCTCGATCTCATCGATGATCTGAAGAACCATCATGCGAAGATGTTCTACACACCCGTGTTGTTCATCCCATTAAAAGAAGCAGTGCTAGGAAGCCATTGTCGGACGAATCTGAAAAACCTCTCAGAGCTGCAATGGGAGGTCATCGCCCGATGCTGGAAGAACAACATCGACTTCTGGAGACCGGACATGAAATGGATGCTCAATCCGATATTTTTCTTCTCGCACTGGTTTTATGCACGATGGAAACATGGAAAAAAGGCAACCATGCCGATGATGCATCTTGCTGGATTTCCTATCGCCCAAAAAACAAATAAACTATGCACACCAGAATATTGCCAGGACGATGTTTCTACGAGGAACGGACGACAACGGTCGTTCTAACCAAGCAGTTTCTGTTAGCCTTTAAAGAAAGCAAGGTATGCAAGATATGATGCATAAAGATCGGCTTTGCTGGTGACCTCATAGGGTGAATGCATGGACAGCACAGGGGCACCAAGATCAACGACATCCATGCCCAACCGTGAGAAATATTTTGCAACCGTGCCTCCGCCGCCCTTATCGACTTTTCCAAGTTCCCCGGTTTGCCAAGGTACCTTTGCCTTGTCAAGCAGTGTCCGAATCTCAGCAATATATTCTGCTGAGGCGTCATTGGCTGAGTATTTCCCGCCATGTCCCGTATATTTGGACATCACGACGCCATTGCCTAACGATGAAGCGTTTTTCAGCTCAAAGACATCGGTGTAATTTGGGGTGACTGCTGAGGAGACATCCGCAGAGATCACCTTTGATTTGAGCAAGACGCTGTCGATGTCGACATTTGCATCCTGTTCTCTGATTAGAGACCTCAGAAAAGAAGGAGCCTGTGCTGAGGCGTTCCCCTCACTGCCTATCTCTTCTTTATCGACGAAAAGGGCTAGGATCGTATGTTCCGGGTTTTTTACATCCAGGATTGCTTGTAACGCTGCATAGGCACAGATCCGATCATCTTGTCCATACGAACCTATTAACGATCGGTCAAATCCCAGGTCACGTGCCTTGAAAGCAGGAACCGCCTCAAGTTCTGCAGAGATGAAATCCTCTTCGGTGATATCATACTCGGCATGGAGTTTTTCAAGGAGAGCTGCTTTGATTTTTTCTTTAAAATCACCTTTCGCAGGTAGACTTCCGATCACGATGTCTAGGCTTTCTGCTTTGATTGCTTCATCAATTTTTTTATTATCCTGGACGTCATGGGACAGATGTGGGAGTAAATCTGGTACTGAAAAGACCGGGTCAAGGTCATCTTCTCCTAAAGTAAGCGTGATTTTTTTGCCGTCTTTTTTCACAATCACCCCATGTAATGCGAGTGGGATGACGACCCATTGGAACTTCTTAATTCCGCCATAGTAATGTGTTTCGAACAGGGCAAGATGGCTCTCTGAGTCCTGATAGAGAGGCACTTGTTTGAGATCAAGTCGCGGAGAATCGATATGGGAAATGACGATGCGTAGTCCGTCGCGAATAGGTTTTTTTCCTTTGATGACAATCGCTGCTGATTTTTCTTGGTTGACCACGATTTTTTTCTTTTGTTTTTTCGCTGCCTCAGCGATTACCTGGATTGCTTCTCGTTCTGTTTTTGCTTTGTTAAGAAACGTCTTGTATCCTTCTGCAAACGTAAAGGCAGTGGTGATTTGTGGTTTTGAAAATAGGTCCCAGGCTGTTTTCTTCTTATACGCGTATTTACTTTCGCCATCTTTCATGGACTTACCCCTCGGTATGAAAGTCATCTTCTCAGACCATAAAAAGATAACTCAAGAAAAAAAAAGAAAAAAAGGATGCGGGTGGATTATCGCCGGATGATCCAGATGATGACAACAACACCTATGACAATAACAATAGCTAGTATTGCCAAAAACAGGATCATATTGTCGGCTATACCTGAACCATTGGAGCCTCCCTCTGAGGAGATTGTGATGCTGCCGGTCTCACTGACGGTATCACCTGCTTGGTCTGAGACGGTAAAAGTATAGGTGTATTCGCCTGCTTTGGCATAGGCATGGGTGGGATTCTGCTGTGTTGAGGTCCCTTGGTCTCCGAATTCCCATTGGAATTCGTAGGGTGGTTGTCCGGTGAGCGGAATGATGCTTCCGTTAAATTGAATGGTTTCTCCTACCAAGCCAATGTTGCTTTGTGCGTACGCCTCCATGATCTCCAGTGCGGGGTTAGGGGCGATATCTGACAGATAGACGAAGTCAGTAAAGTCTTCACCAGATGCTGAAAAATTCATTTTTACGAACATGGATGTGACACTCATATTGTCATAGATTTCCTCAGGGCTTGTTAATTGGAAGGTAATGGTAAGGGTGTCACCAGCAACGGTGTAATCAGAGGAGGTAAGGTTTGTTGCATCAATGCCATTGCTGATCTGACCGGTTTGATTTGCGTAACTAATTTGATAGTCTTGTTCTGTGGTGGTTATTTGAAAATCATATTCCACAAAATTTAGTGGGCCGAAAGAATCTTCACCGTAAAAGTCGATGATTTTTCCCCTATTCTCGATAGAACCTCTCACTTGCAAGGTGACCGTTGCTTGCGTTCCTACTTGGGTGTAGGTTGCTTTGATGATATCAATATTTTGAACATCAATATCGGGATGAGTGGTAATAACGGTTGTTTGTTGGTTAAAATCAACGGAACTGACATCTTCTATGATATCCGTGATGGTTACATCTGCAGCCTGGACTGAAAACGTAGCGATGAGAAGAAGGCTGCTTATTATCATCGTTATGAGCAATAGATTGCTGTGTTTCATTTTTCTTGCACCTCGTTTAGGTTGAGAAAGACTATTTGCTTATCCTATTTAAAAATTTTGGAGCAATGGTGCTTCTCGGATTTTATGAAAATATCTCTTTTATTTCAATTTCTTCTTCAAATCAGACATCGTGGTTATCATGTCATCAAGGGTTGATTCGAGGGTTCCAAGTGTTTCATGGATCTTCTCTGTGATAACGGCGCCTTGGGCAGATGGTCTTATGATGCCGTCATGTTCCAACGTTCGAAGGGAGTATCTAATCGTATGTTGTGGTTGGCCGGTTATCTGAGAGAGCCTGATGATTCCAATCGGACCGTGGTCTCGAACGGTTCTTAAGACATCGACATGTCTGATGAGAAGATCAAGTTCTTTCTCTGCTACATTGGTAATAGAGTTTTTATCTCGTTGTTTTTCCGACAAAGTCCTAACCTCCCGGGTTAATTGTTAACAATTAGTATGCAATGGTGCCTATATAACCTTTACGAAGTTCTCTTAAAAGATAAAAAAAAGAAAATTGTGGTTCTGCGAAAACTGATTATTTCGACTTCCACAATCCATGGATGTTGCAGTAATCTCGTGCGGTGAGATGTTTTGCTGTGACAGTAAATTCTGCTTCTGGTTTTTCCATCGGTTTTAAAAACTTCCGGTATACCACATTATCAGCATGCAGCTCAATCCACTCGATATAGTGTTTCTCTTCCATAGGATGAGGAATCGAACCTACTTTTACGGTCACACCAGTTGGGGTCTTTTCAATCACCGGCACATGCTTTTCATTTCCAGCATCCTGCAGCTTTTCGGTGAGCAGCTCCATAGGTTGTCCACAGCAGACAAGTTCACCAATACCGGCGTGGACGACTTCTACGATATTCCCACAGACATTACATTTATAGATTTCTTTTAATTTTACCATACTTGAATACCTCCGTATTACTTCTTTTGTTTCTTGTTTTTATAATCCTTAATCGCCTCATGCAATGCATCAGCAGCGAGGTTCGAACAATGCATTTTCTGGGCAGGCAGACCATCAAGTTCGTTTGCAACATCACCACGGGTGATCTTCACAGCCTCATCAATGTGTTTTCCTTTCGCAAGCTCCGTGACCATACTGCTGGTCGCAATAGCCGACCCACAGCCGAACGTCCGAAACTTGATATCCGTGATTTTATCATCTTTTACTTTAATGAAAATTTCCATGACGTCTCCGCAGACCGGGTTTCCTACTTTTCCGTAGCCATCGGGGTTTTCAATCACACCGACGTTCCGGGGGTTCATAAAATGTTCCATGACTTTCTTACTATATCCTACGGTTGCCATTCTTATTTCCTCCATTCTTGAGACATTGGGGAGAGTTTTCGTAAGCGTTGGACGGTCTCGTTCGTCGCCTTGCTTACCGGTTGGACATCATCCATGGTTGTGGAACGCCCAAGCGTCAGCACCATGGACCCATGTGCTTCCTCATGTTTTAAGCCGATTGCTAGAAGAACATGCGATGGCTCCAGTGTCTTTGATGAACAGGCTGAACCGGTTGACACCTGGATATCGTACATGTCCATATTCAGCAGAATGCTTTCCCCTTCTATATAACTAAATCGGAAGCTTGCATGATGCGGCAAGCGTTGAATGGGATGTCCCGTCAGGAAGGATTGATCGATGGTGAGGATTTCTTTGATCAGCTTATTCCTAATAGGTACGAGTCGTTTATTTTCCTGCTGGGCTTCTTGTTGTGCGATTCGTGCTGCTTCGCCCATCCCTACGATTGCAAAGATATTTTCTGTACCTGAGCGAAGGCCACGTTCCTGGCCACCACCAAGCAGGACAGACTGGAGTTTCACACCTGGTTTCACATAGAGCGCTCCAGCCCCCTGAGGACCATACA
The DNA here is from genome assembly GCA_041304825.1 of Thermoplasmatales archaeon. Classification (GTDB taxonomy): domain Archaea; phylum Thermoplasmatota; class E2; order DHVEG-1; family DHVEG-1; genus SM1-50. Next base: position 11,615 of record JBFYMQ010000020.1, on the reverse strand, counting down.
AATCATTCGAAGAAAGAGTGAGCAGATCAATACCATCCTTCTGAACATCGATGGGAATACGTCCGGCAGCAGCGACCGCGTCCACATGAAGGTATATTCCTTTCTCATGCACAAGTGTGCTGATCTCCGGGATTGGCTCGATGGTCCCAATTTCATTGTTCGCATACATCACAGAAGTAAGAACCGTGTTTTTTGTTAGCATTGTTTCAAGTTTTTTGAAGTCCACCATGCCTGTCGAATCAACAGGCAGCGTCGCGAAGGTAAAACCGTTTTTCTGCAGCTCTTTCATCGGGTTGAGCACGGACATATGCTCGATAGCGGAAGCAATTACCGATTTCCCTTGTGTGATGTTTCGTAATGCGGTGCCTTTGACCGCAAGGTTGTTTGCCTCGGTTGCTCCTGCAGTAAAAATAATGGTGTTTTCGTTTTCCGCATGGATGAATTCTGCGATTTTCTTGCGTGATTCTTCTACTGCACGTCTGGCCTCCAATCCTACGGAATGAAGCGAGGACGGGTTCCCATGGGACGAGCTAAGGAATGGTTTTGCGAACTCAAACACACGACGGTCTATCGGCATTGATGATGCATGATCAAGATAAATACGTGACATTTACTCCTCCGTTAGAACCACATGGTCGCCCCTGCGTCAAGCGCAAGATCATTTAAGGTGCCTGCACCAACAATTTTCGGGCCAGGTATCAAGTGAACCTGCTCAAGGCCGCACATCTGCTTCGACGCCTCACAGGCATAGACGGTAATACCCATATCCATGGTTTTTTGTAGCATCTCAGCAACACTGGGGAAGCTGCCGAGTTTTATCTTTGTTGCCGCCCCGGGAAGAAGGATTTTTAATCCTGTCCCCAGATAATATACTAGTGGTGTGAGGTCCATCATTTTCGCGGTCTGAGCCAGGACTAAGGGTGCATATTGTTTCTCTGGATTGTCTGTGGTTATCACATACAGTATCGAGTTTTCATCTTTCATGGGAACTCCTTATTTCATTCTTTTGATATGGAAGGTAAGCAAGGCTCCTTTTTTTTCAAATTTCAGGATTTCATGTCCTGTTCGTTTTGCCCATCGCTTGAGATCTTCTTCTGCGGCAGGATCGTCAGCTTCGACCTTGAGAATCTGACCGATGTCGATTTTTTCGATTTCTTCTTTGGTCATGGCGATAGGCATCGGACAGTACAGGCCGACACAGTCAACTTCTGCATCAGGGACGATATCGTCTTGGTTTCCCACCATCTCACCTTTTCAGTTTTTGAAGGCGTTTGTGTTAGTAATTTTCTTCGTTAATCTCAAAATATGCTTGTGGATGTTGGCAGGCTGGGCATTTGCTTGGGGCGTTCGTTCCTTCATGGACATATCCGCAGTTTCTGCATTTCCATCTCACGATCTTTTCTTTCTTGAACACCTGCTTTTTCTCAAGGTTTGCTAGAAGTGTCCGGTATCGTTTCTCGTGGTGTGCCTCCACCTTGGCGATATTTTTATAGCTGCAGGCAATCTCGGAGAATCCTTCTTTCTCTGCAATAGAAGCGAAATCTGGGTAAATCGTTCCCCATTCAGCTTTTTCCCCCTCCGCTGCTTCTTTGAGGTTGTCCTCTGTTGTGCCGATGATTCCTGCGGGGTACATCGCAGTAATCTCAACCATACCACCCTGCAGATGTTTAAAAAACACCTTTGCGTGTTCTTTTTCGTTCTCCGCAGTCTCAAGGAAAATGGCAGAGATTTGCTCGTATCCTTCTTTTTTTGCTTGGGATGCAAAATAGGTGTATCGGTTTCTTGCCTGGGATTCTCCTGCAAAGGCTGCAAGGAGGTTTTTTTCTGTTTGTGTTCCTTTTAAACTTTTCATCCTCTTCATCTCCATTGTCGTTTTCTTCTAAGGTCCTGCATGGACCATCGGCCAATAGATATCTGCTTCTTCGAATCGATCCATGCTTTCTTTTTCAATCTCAAGGATTTTGTAATGCTGCAGCTCCATGTCTGCAAAGTAAGAAAGAGTGTTGTGTATCGTCATATCGTTTTTTGTGAATTGCTTGGAGAGCGATTGGTAAAACTCATGGGCTGCTTGCTCTGCAGCCATCGCGTTCTTAAGAATAGTACCAAGCGGGGCATCTTCATCAGGTAGATTGAGTGAAGGGATGGGAACAGGGGTGGTTTTGGGAATAAGTATTTTTCGCTTAGGGAATTTTGCTTTATACACCTGCTCGATGAACGCTTTGTGTTTCTGCTCTTCTTTTGCTAGAAATCTAAATTTGTCTTTGAGTAAACCGTTTTTTACTGTTTCGGCAATTGTGGTGTACACCGCAGAGCTTTCGATTTCTGCTTTCATCGCGGCGAGTAGAAGTTCTTCAAGTGTGTATTTTCTCAAATCCATGCTCTCATCCTTGCTCAATTTTCCTGTTAGATGTGATTATTCTTTTTTCCTCTTAGCAAGCTCTCGGTCTAACATGAAGAGACCGCCGGTGCTTTTTTCGACCATTTTTAGTTTCTGAACGATAGTATCTGTCTGGAGTTCCTCTTCGACTTGTTCGTCATGGAACCATTTGAGCATACTGGTGGCTGCGTAGTCTTTCTCTGTTGCTGCGATGTTTGCGAGGTTTTCGATCATAGCAGTGACTTTTTGTTCGTGTTTGAATGCTTCATCAAACGCATGCAATGGTGATTTCCAGCTTGTTGGCGTCGCAGCGATCGCACTGACGAGTACCCGGCCTCTGCGTTCAATGATGTGGTTGTAGAATTTCATAGCATGGCTGACTTCCTCTTGGGCCTGGACTCTCATCCAGTTCGCAAACCCGCCAAGGTTCATAGATTCGAAGTAGGCGGACATGGAGAGATACAGGTACGCTGACCAGAGTTCTGCGTTGATCTGCTTGTTTATTGCGTTTTCTAATTTCTTACTTAATATCATTTTTTTTACCTCCTTTACACACAATTTTTTATTTTATTCGTTTCATCGGTGCACCGCAACAGTGCGGGACTGCGGTTGGTTCTTTTTCAAATCCAATCACAGAGTCACAGGTGCAGTCTTTTTCTTTACAGTCACATTTGTATAGGATCTTCAGGGTAGACTCCTCACTGCCACAGTTTTTGCACATAATCAAATTCCTCCGTTTCATGTTACAATTTTCATTTATTTATATACTTTCCTGGTGTTGTCTTTTCCTTATTGTTTCTCAAATGCGTCTTTTCCTGCTCCGCAGATAGGGCAGACCCAATCGTTGGGAATGTCTTCAAAGGCGGTTCCTGCAGCGATACCACTGTCTGGGTCGCCTTTTGCTGGGTCATAGATATATCCACATACTGTACATACATATTTGTCCATTTTTACGTCCTCCTTTTTTTTCTCTGTTTTTTTATCAATATCACTAAAGTAGGTCGGTGCGCTTTTTGGTGAGTACCCACCTTTTACTTCATGATAATACTCATAGGTCATGACCGATTCTTTGGTCAGAAGTTTCGCATCAGTAATCTTCCCTATGAAAATCGTATGGGTTCCGGCATCGATTGTATTGATGACATCTGCCTCGAGATAACCTATGGTATTATCTAAGATAATAGGGACTTGTGTTGCTAAGAGCTTGAAGTTTACGTTTTTGAATTTGTCGATGTCTCGACCTGATTTGAATCCAAATGTTCCTATGAGCGTAAGAGGGGTTTTTTTGTCAAGGATGGAGACGGTGAACACCTTGCTTTTTGTGATGTAATCGTGGGTGAGATTCTGTTTGTTGATGCTGACTGCAATGGTGGGTGGTTCTGAGGTGACTTGGAATAAGGCGTTGGCGATTTGTCCGTTGGTTTTCTCTCCATTCTTTGAGCAGACGATGTAGAGGCCGTAGGAGATTTTATGAAATGTTTTTTTATCCATTGTTATTCCGTCCTTTCTCCTTTGTCCGGCATTTCTTGCAAATTCCTTTAAAGTACCCCTGGACTTCTTCGACGTGATGTCCTCCTTGGAGGGTTCTGTCCATGTTCGGACAGGAGATGGCGATATCGAATATGGCGCCGCAGCGGGTACAGATGAAATGGTGGTGGAGTCCTTCTTGGATGTCGTATCTGAGTTCTGATCCGGAGATGGTCAGTGATTGGACGATCCTGTGTTTCTTGAGTATTTCTAGGGAGTTATAGACCGTGGTCCTAGAGAGTGATGGGTGTGTTTTTTTCAGGTTTGAGTAGATTTCTTCGACGTTTGGATGGGTGTGATGTAAGTCGAGATATTTGAGGATCTCTAGTCGCGGTGATGTTACCTTCAATGTATGGTCCTTGAGGATTTTTACGTATTTTTCATACATGCAGATCAGAGCTGTATTAGTTACTATATTGTAACAATTACAATTTTGTAGGTATTACAAATAAGGTATATATACTTTTCCAAACGAGCAAAAAAGAAACGTTTAAGAAGAAGAACGCATCCCCCAGTCACATGGAATACTCACTGCTTTATCACACCATCATCCCCTTCGCATTATCTGCTCTCGTCGTCATCCTCGTTACCATCATTGCAGAAAAATACGGCACAAAAACAGGAGGAGTCATCGGAACCCTCCCCTCGACCATCATCATCGCATTCCTCTTCATCGCCCTAGACAAAGGAGTCTGGTTCGCCTCAGAATCAGTCATCATCGTCCCCGCAGAAATGGGACTCAACCTACTCTTTCTCCTCATCTTCGCCCTCCTTGCTCATAAGAAAATTCTTGTCGCTCTTACAGGCTCATTGCTTACATGGACAGCACTAACCATCGTGATCTATTACTCCAGCCTCACATCCATAATCATTTCACTTACCCTATATATAATCTGTTTTCTCCTCGCATTCCTCATCCTTGATAAAAAGAAAAAAATAACTTCCAAAAACACCATCAAGGTCCATTACACACCACTCAAACTCCTCGGCAGAAGTCTCATTGCTGGCATCGTTATTGCCATCGCGGTCTCATTCTCCAACCTTGGAACCATTCTCAGCGGGATTTTCTCTGTGTTTCCCGCAATATTCCTGTCAACGATGCTGATCTCCCAGCGAGAACATGGACCTCAATTCACTGCTGCCATGGCAAAAGGCATGATCTACGGCAGTCCCAGCGTTGTGAGCTACGCCGTTGGAATCCATTTCCTCTATCCACTCACCGGCATCATTGCAGGGACCATCGGTGCATTTCTCATCGCCCTGATTACCACCTTAGTTCTCTTCAAACTTCGGAAAAAAATACGATAACCAGCTGTTCCCAGCTTATTTCTTTGTGTACCGATACAGAATATGACAGTTCCCCTCGCTACTCACCATACACGGACCAACAGGGTTCTCAGGGGTGCACTCACGGCCGAACAGCGGACACTGCTTTGAGGAAACGAGACCTCTCAGAACCTCACCGCATAAACATCCCACCGGTTCAGCAAACTCCTCTTTTGCTATCATCTGAAGCTCGTCTTCATACTTCTTCTGCGCATCATACGCTTCATACTTCTTACGCAGATGCAGACCAGACTGAGGAATCAGAGGAAATCCTCTCCACTTGACATCCGTTGGTTCGAATACTTGCTGAAGTATCTGCTGCGCCTTTGTGTTCCCCTCCGGCTTCACTGCTCGAACATATTCGTTCTCAACAACGGCTTTTTTCTGCTGTATCTGTCGCACCAGCATCCAAACTGCCATGAGAAGATCCAGTGGCTCAAAACCCGCAATCACCTGAGGGACGTGATAGTCTTTGGAGATAAACTCATAAGGTTTTACTCCAATAATCGTAGAGACATGCCCCGGTTCAATGAACCCATCAATCTTGAGTTCGCCCATCCTAAGGATTGCCTGTAATGCGGGGGGGATCAATCGATGACAACACAGTATGGAAAAATTCAATGGCGGGTCTTGCAACAGCACCGATGCCGTAGTCGGTGCAGTCGTCTCAAAACCAACCGCCATGAAGACGACATCTTTATCCTTGTGATGCATCGCGAGGCTTAACGCATCCTCGATGCTATAGACCGTCCGGACATCGCAACCCTCTGTCTTCATCTGCTGCAGTGAGGAACTGACTCCAGGGACACGGGTCATGTCCCCAAAGGTAGCAATCGTCTTTCCCTGTTTCGCAAGCAGCAATATCTCCTCGATTTCCTTAGGGGTCGTGACACAGACAGGGCATCCCGGGCCCTGACCAATCTCAACACCACATTTATGCAACAACACATCCAATCCATGTTTGACCAAAGTATCCTGATGGGTGCCGCACACGTGCATGAACCGAAGATGCATTTTTGCTTTGGTAATCTGAGATATAATGTCCTCAGCAAGCTGTTTATCACGCAAGGAAAACACTAGCGCTCCTCCTCCTGCAGAGACAACATTTCTCGAAACAACGCAAGCGTCTCTAGTGCCTCTTTTTCATCAAGAACCTGTATGGCAAACCCAGCATGAACCAGAACGTAATCACCAATCTTTACTTCTACAAGGGACACGTTTGCTTTCCGTTTTGTTCCACTGCCGTAATCAACGGTCGCATTTTGTTTCTTCTTGTCAAGCTCGATGATTTTCCCTGGAATTGCTAAGCACACGTTATTCTTTTTTCCCCTATTTAAAAAAATTATCCCTCGAAGAGCAATTTGGTAAACCACATAAGAATGATACCACAGATGAACACGAAAAGCGTCGCCATATATTTTCTCATATCTAGTTCTTTTCTGATCTCTGGGACAAGATCGGTTGCAGCAATGTAGATGAATCCCCCTGCGGCGAACGGCAGGATATAAATCACAATATTTTCAACATAGCTGGAAACGAAGAATCCAACAATACCACCGAACACAGCGGTTAACGCGACAACAAAATTCATCAATATCGCTTTCTTCTTTGAAAAACCACCGTAGAGTAAGACGCCGAAATCACCGATCTCCTGTGGAATCTCATGGGTGGCAATCGCAATACTCGTGGTAATCCCAAGGGGGAGAGAGACGACAAAGCTTGCCGCCATAATCAGTCCATCAATGAAATTATGAATAGAATCACCAACGAGGTTCATGTAATGGAAGGTATGAACATCACAGTGGCCTTTATGGCAATGGCGCCAATGCAGTACTTTTTCTATAAGGAAAAACAGGATGAAACCCACAAGTACCAACAGATAAACGTCCAACCCGCTGCTTTTTTCGACAGCCTCAGGCAAGAGATGCAAAAAAGCACCCCCCATGAGCGCCCCTGCAGATAGACCAATGAGGACAAGTAAGATTTTATTCAGAATCTTATCATTTAACGCAAGACTAACAACACCGACGAACGAGATAAGTGAGACGACAAAGGTTGCTACTAAAATATATACGAGTTCATACACGCCATTCACCATGATTTCTTTTTCACTAAAATACTTTTTAGCATTTTTAATAATTTTCCTTTATTTCTGATAAGGAATCAGACACAGGAACTTCAGTGTCGTACTTCCTCGGTTGATGAGCTGATGCCATTCCATCGGTTTGATGAACAGGACATCACCTGGTTGTAAGGGCTGTTCGGTGGTCTGATCTTTCACAAACCCACCCCCCTCCAAAATAAATACCTCATGTTCCCATTCATGCTGATGCAGGGGAGAGTTCCCACCTGGTTTAATCTCAAAAAGGCGCATCGCGAAGTTCTGCGCACCATCTTTCTTGGAAATAAGCCACCGGACCTTTATGTTTTTTACTCCGGGTTCCTGTGGATGCTCTAAATCTACCTCAGTATAATGGACGTGTTTCATGCAATTCACCGTCTTGCTCTAGATAGCATCCTGCATCTTTAATGTTGCCATCAAAAAAAATAGATATAAGAGAGAATGTATGTACCATCCGAACCTAAGCTGATATCATGAAACTCAAAGACATCAACATCGCAGTGATACGAATCGAGGGCACGAACTGCGAACAGGAATCCTATGACGCGTTCAAACGATTAGGGGCAAGCCCTGAGTTCGTCCATCTGAAACAACTGCTGAACATCGACTGTAACGCTGATGAGATCCGCAACATCCTTGACTATCATTGTCTGATGATACCAGGAGGTTTCTCCGCTGGTGACTACATTAGGGCTGGTGCGATTTTTGCTGCGAGAATCAAAAGCCAGTTGCAAGCACAACTGAAGGAGTATGTCTCTCAGGATCGCCCGATCCTAGGCGTCTGCAATGGGTTCCAGGTTCTTACTGAACTAGGGTTGTTGCCTGGTTTTGAGGAGATCATTCGTCCAGTTCCTGACGCATGCCTGTACCTGAATGATTCGAATCGGTTTGAATGCCGGCCGACGCTCCTGAAACATGAGAACAGAGGAACCTGTGTGTTCACCTCGAACATCCAAAGAAACGACATCCGTCTGATCCCCAGCGCTCACGCAGAAGGAAAACTGTTGTTTCCCTTAGAAAAACAAGAGCAATATCTCAAAACACTTGAGAAAAACGATCAGATCGTGTTCCGATATGTCGACCCGGATGGAAACTACGCCGGGTATCCGTGGAACCCGAATGGTTCTCCGATGAACATCGCAGGGATCTGCAACCCACAAGGCACCGTATTTGGGATGATGCCACACCCAGAGCGAACGTACTACAAGCATCAGCATCCTGATTGGACTGCAACTGGACTGGAGAATACCATCGGTGATGGCCGGGCTATTTTCGAGTCGATTCTGGCGTATATCTCGAAAAAGTTCTAAAACATGGTTGTTCGAAACTCTTTTATAGAGAAAACCTCCTTCTCTAAAGTATAGATGAATGATAGGGGGATATGAAGATGAAAAAACAAGTCGCTTTCTCAATAGTGTTTTGTAGTCTGTTGATAACATGTTCGTTTTCCATAGCAGTACCTTCTGCTGCCGCGCGAAATCCTCCGGACTGGCCGGATGGGACATTCCAGGGTTCCTGGAACAAACAGAAGGATGGTACATCCGGTTCTCTATGGGGATCTTTAAACCAGGGACGACGGGCTACGCGTGGTACGTTCTCCGCTGAATGGAACACATCTGCAGAGACTGAACATGGAACGATAAGCGGTGTCTTCTCTGGCGTACTCATCGTGGGGCAATGGACTGTTACAGGAGCACCAAAAACGATGAACATGATAGGCATCCTTCTACTGAATGATACGCACTTTTCTGCACGAGTCTTCATAACAGGAACCGGTGCCATCAAGATGTCCGGTACGCATGATGCCTCTTTTCTCCCAAAACTCACTGGATCCTATGGTATCGGTGTTCGAACCATGCATCTGGTTGATGCGAGTCGACTAGAAAATTTCACCACAGATACAAGCGATGTCCGTGAGATGATGTTGCAGGTCTGGTATCCCATTGAGACAAGCAATGAAGGTACGCGAACCGAATTTATGGATTATCCGACGTTCCAGTGGCTGAAGGATCGATCTCCGATCCCGCTTATCACCATCCCGAATGACGCGTACCTCTTTGTGCGTCCGCATGGACGAAATGAAACCAGCATTGCTACGGGGATGTTCCCAGTAGTTGTCTTTTCACCAGGTTATGATGGTGTGTATCAGATCTACACCTCTTTCATCGAGGATCTGGTCAGCCATGGCTTTGTGGTCGCCTCAATCAATCATCCATACGTCTCCGGTATCACCGTGTTTCCTGATGGTCGCACGGTCGGTCTTGCAGATGTACCAACTGACCCGGTTGCGCGGTCTGAATTTTTTAACATGTCGTTGCGAACCATCGTTGAGGATGCGAAATTTGTCCTCGATACAATAACAGCGATGAATTCCACAGACCCAGATTTCTCCGGTCATTTCGACCTTTCACAAGTGGGGATGTACGGTCATTCCTTTGGTGGGGCAAACACCGCTGTCTGCTGCTACGAAGACTCACGATTTGACGCAGGACTGACCCTAGACGGCGTCTTCTACCAGCAGTTCATCCCAGGAAACATCACTGTGCCGTTCCTTTTCATGTTCGCAGAGAATCGACTTGTCGACGATTCAACAATCGCGTATATGTGGAATCATACAGCCGATGATACCTTCATGATGAGCATTAATGGCTCTACGCATTATGCGTTTACCGATGTCGGTGTTCTGCTCTCGCATCTGGTTCCCTTGATTCCTCCGAGATTGCTATTATTCGGTTCGATTTCTCCTAAGCGGATGGTAAACGTCTCCAGAACATACATCAACGTGTTTTTTGAAGTGACCCTGAAAGGAAAACCAATTGAGACGTTGCTGAATCTCTCCGCTCAGTTTGATGAGGTGCAGTTCGACTACAAACTGGGATAAAGGAAGAAGGAGTTGTTGACAGATGCCGCAGGTGGTGACATGTCTCTTAGAGCATGATGGAAAGATTCTTCTTCTGAAACGAAGTAACCAGGTTGGGACCTACCGTGGTCTCTGGGGCGGGGTAGCAGGGTATGTCGAGGAGCTAGAAGACCCGTATGATACCGCGATAAAAGAGATCCTGGAGGAAACAGGGGTTGATATCAACTCTGTAGAGCTTGTCAGGAAAGGAAACCCCATCGAATTTTCCGATACCTATGACGGGACAAGATATAACTGGATTGTGTACCCTTTTCTGTTCCATCTTCAAGCAAAAGAACTTGTTCATCTGGACTGGGAGCATGAGGAGTACCGCTGGGTGCATCCTTCAGAGGTAAGAAAACTTGTAACGGTGCCTGGTCTAGATGAAGTCGTAACACAGCTCCTTGGGACGATGGATATTTTATAAAAAAAAGACACGATGACAGCAAAAGACAGTCTATGATGCTTGTTTCTTGTCAAGTGATTCTAATATTTTTTCAATATCGCTGTAGGTCTGTTCCACCGACTGCCCCGTATTGATGATATGCCAGCCAACTGCAAGATCCAAGGCTTTCGATCGGACCTTCAGGAACGCCTCCTGTGTTTCGAACATCTCTGTTTCACTTCGCTGCTTGATCCGCTCGACGAGCTCCTCTGGCTTGGCGTCTAAAAAGAACATGTATGGTGATGTGGGCACGAGTTTTTCAAAAAACCGATACCCTGTTTTGGTTAATCGTCGTGGCAGATAGGCAGTCCCCATGAGATACCGCACCATGATCAGTGTATCACTCGTCGGCTTCCGATAATACCGTCGTAGTGAGTACATGACGTCCATCGCATAGAACACTGATGCCTTCAGCCGATTAATTTTACCTTGGCCCAGCAATGCTTTTTTAGCAGTCCGACCGTAGTAATTATCTGACTCTGGATGCGACCGGACAATCACTTTTTCCCCTTTTTTCTCATAACGTTGTTTGATACGCTGAGCATGGGTGTCTTTACCAACTCCATCAAGACCATCCACGATGATAAGCCGCATGTCACCCCACCAAATAGAACCAGTACATCACTGCGGCGACAAACGGCACCGAGAGGTTATCAAGACCCAGGGGTGTGACGCCCTCAACAACGGTTGCGACCCCGGCTATACAAAGCAAGTACGCTACGGTACGAGTCGTCAGTGGCTCTGAGTAGAACACAAGGGCAATTATCAGCAACAGAAAAGTACAGATAAACATCGCAAGGGACCCAACATAGCTTTTAATATCTTTGAACACCGTGTATTTTCTTTCCCCGTACTTTATTCCGATTAGGGATGCTAGACCATCCCCATAGGACATAGCAAGGATTCCCATCGCGATGAT
>JBFYMQ010000019.1:0-21745 GCA_041304825.1 Thermoplasmatales archaeon | reverse complement strand
ACATAGATATTTTCTTGCTTTTTCATATGGTACCCATCCTCGTTGTACTATCGATAACATGTAGAAGGTTTTATATTTTTCTTTTTGGACAGATGAGTACGTAAAATATTTATGATAAAAAAAATATTTAAAAAGAGATTGTTACAACCAGTTATTCTTTTGTTGCGACTTCTTTTACTAACTCATGGTTCTGCGTTGAGGATTTGAGGAATTTTAGGATTATTTCCTTTTGTTCTTGACTTAGTGTCATGCAGTCACCATTACATATTAAAATAATCAAGGATTTCGAAAAATTCTTTCTTGAGGATATAGCCTTGGTCTGTCTTTTTAATCAAATCATGTTTCAGGCAGAATTCAATAACTTCGTTCTGTTCTTCACTTTCATACATCTCTCGTTCACCTCATTGCGATAAGAGTGCAAATTCTCTCTCATCATGTTCCTTGTTGCCAATGAACATATATAAAGGTGCCTTGGCAGAATAACAAAATGAAAATGAACAGACCGTATGGTCCCCTGGAGAATATCTGTGGAAAAACCATTAAAGTTATATGAAAACAATAGTTCTCTTCTCTGTCATGCTCAAGAAAATTCGTGATACCAACATGCTTTTTTCCACAGGCATCCTTGTAACAAATGTGATCTGTATCCTTCTTGCACTCAACATTCTTTCAACCCACTTTGGATCCGTCACTGTTTTTAGTCAGCAGCTGATCACCATTTTTCTGATACTTGGGGTAGTACTGGTGAATCTGCCGCTCCAACTAACGCTGCGTCATTTTTCAAAAACGAATCCTCATCTCATTACACTTGTTCTAGGTAGCTTGCTTTGTTTTTTTGGATTCCTCCTCCTGATAGTAACCGAAACCAACCTACTCTGGATCTGCAGCATCCCCGTGATCCTTTCCGGGCTTACCCTCTGTCTTCAAGGGATAGATCGTAAGAGATACGAACTACATCTTCTCGCGTTCGTCTCCTTTGGATACGGAGTAGTTTTTCTTTTCTTACAAACCATCCCTTCTGTTTGGGCTCTGTATCAGCAAAGCTCGCTGTTGATATCCCATGGAGTTGGTGTACTGACAAGCACTCCGTTTTCCCTTGGTCCTACTACAAGTGGCCTAGGAATACTGCTCATAGCTCTTGTATTTCTTACTAGTAGTTACCTTATCTTGAGCAGAAAAACACGGAAAGATCTGCGTTGGTTCTTCTTCTGGGTTGCAATCCTATGTGTTATCTGGTTCTTGTATCTTCTCTTCCTCAATCAGATATCTTATCCTTCACCAGATGCACTGAACATTCATCTCTTGTTCTTCTTTCTTTGTCTGACTCCTACCTTTGGCATCCTTATTCGTTTTCAGACTACAACGCTAGAAATAGCGACTATTCCTCAAAAAAATACTCTGAAACAACACCTGAAGAACGGTACCGTCTGGGCAGCGGTGCTTTTATTCTTGTCCACATCATTATTGACTGTGTTCATCGCTGGAGGCTCTGCGCCAGTCGAGCAACAAAAAGTCGTCTTTTACGGGGATCATATGGTGGGAACCTGGGATGTGCCTGAATATGGAAACTATGGGAAAGACGCGGTCGGTATGTTTGGTCTATGGCCTGTCTATCTCACCACCATGGGTTATGAGACCGAGATACTCGTTGAGAATAGAACGCAATTCTTGAATACGACTCAGACGCTGACCAAGAATATCACCCGGTATCTGAATCTCACAGACTACACGACAGTGCGTGAAACCACACAGATCACCGCATCAATTCTTCAAGATGCCACTATCTTTGTCGTTTCTAATCTGAATATCTCGTTTTCAAAGCAGGAACACACAATCATCTGGGACTATGTTCAAGACGGGGGCTCGCTTCTTGTCATCGGGGATCACACCAACGTCGGAGGCATGCAAGGACCTTTGAACAATCTGCTTGTCCCCGCTGGCATCCAATATCGGTTCGATGCTGCACTTCCCTTTGATGAGAAGTTTAAATGGCTCACCTGTACACAACTTTTGCATCATCCAATTACCTTTGCACTCACGAGTCTTGATGAGCTTCAATATGGAGTCGGTGCTTCCCTGGATCTTTTTTCGCCTTCCTTCCCGATTATCATTGGGTCCTCTGTTCTCTCTGATAACGGGAATCGGTCGAATAGTGACATCGCGTATTTGGGTGATTATGAGTACAATAAAGGAGAACAGCTTGGGGATGTGGTCCTTGTCGCAGGCGCTTATTATGGTGAAGGGAAAGTCCTTGTGTTCGGAGATACCTCTACCTTTCAAAACGCTGCCGTGCCGTTCTCTTATCGGTTTCTTCAAAGCTCATTTACCTGGTTAGCAAATACACAGACCAGTACTTCGAACGCGTTTCAGATTGGTTTTTCTGCTCTGTTGCTTATTGGTGCAGTCCTTGTCTATTCTTTTTTCAAAAAGAGCCCGGTTTCCTTTGCATGGTTTGCTTTGCTCCTCTGTCTTTCTTTGCTTCTCTCCACCTCACTGAATCCTCTGTTAGTCACACCCACGACAGATGGTACTGGCACTATCGTGTATATCGACGCGTCGCATGGTGAGCGTTTCTCCCTTGAGTCATTCACTGATGAGTCACTTAACGGTCTTCTCCTTAACCTCGAACGAAACAATCTCCAACCACGTCTACACAGAGAGTTCATGGACGCAGAGATCTCGAAAAGCAGCCTGATTGTTTTTAATGCACCGACCTCAGCATTCACCGGAGAAGAAGTCACGTTGCTCCAAACCTATATGCAACAAGGGGGAGTTGTGATACTTGCCACCGGGTATGAGGACAAACAAGCGTCCCTGCCTCTTCTCAAAGCATTGAATGCTGATATAGGACCCACGCCATTAGGCCCGGTCCCCTATGTCGAAGAGAACCTCACCCTGTATCAAAACGAACCGCGATTTGTCGATAGCTGGCCGGTGTCGTTTCCAGCGAATCAGACGACTTCTTACTATAACTTCACCTGGGGTAATCTTACGTTCCATCTAGTCGTTTTCATACAACACGGGGCGGGCGGCCTCCTTCTGATTGGTGATAGTCAGTACCTGCTGGACAAGAACCTTGAATCTATCTATGACTATTGGCCAGGAAACATCCTGTTTTTAAAATATCTGCTTGATGAATTACCGATACAGGGGGCGAAGGAATGAAGCGGCTCCTCTGGCTTGGCCTCCTGTTTCTCTCCGCGAGTTGGTTGTTCCTCATCCCGCAGTTCACGACACCAGATCTCATTGCCGGCATATTCTGCATGATCGCTGGTATCCTCTGCGTCATCGGTGGAATCAGCCGCTGTGTACAAAAACAATTAGAGATCCGATATACGATTCTTCTCATCCCCTTAACCGCAGCATTTCTTTTTATGCCGTTCCCTTACAATCTTGGTCTGGTTGTCCTGGCGATTGGACTACTCGCATCGCTGTTGTTATATAAATTCGAGCGACTACGAGCAGTCCCCTTAGGTATTTGCCTTGCGGGGATACTCCTCATCCTTCAAACGATGATCTTCCCCTTTTACATGTCCTTCATTTCCCATGGGCATCGTATTGACATTCTTTCATCGGTGATTTCACCTCTGGCAAACTTCCTTGGTTTTCATACGTCGACCAACAATGGTCTTCTGTTTGTGCAGACCCTCCAACACACCTATCCGGTCACCATCACCTGGGAGAAACTCGGTTTTTTTCTTGCCTTAAACATGTTTCTCGGGGCGTTGTTTCTCTTTGTGATGCTGTATGAAAAAAGACAGATGCTGAAGCACACGATGGTCTTCCTTGCGGTCGGTGCTCTTTTTCTCCTTCTGCGTTTTATCGCTATCCTGGTTTTTTATCTGACTACCACAGAGCTTTTTGTCTTCTGGGATCCTCTTGTGACGACCCTCAGCTTCCTTCCGCTCAGCTTGTTACTCATGAAAATCCTGCCGTTTAAGACTACGAATGAAATGATGATACAAGCACCATCGCTGCAGATGACAAAAAAACAACTCGTCGCCCTGTTTCTTATGTTTCTGCTCGTCTTTTCTATAACAGGTGCGTTTCTTTTCCAGGACCCGGGGTCGATGAAACATGGTCGCATCCTCATCGATGAATACCATAGTCAATGGGAAGATACCGTTCGACCGTTGGATTCCGAATGGTATGGGCTGCTCTCTACGTACAATTATTATTCCTGGGCGCAGTGGTTACAGTATCACTATCCGGTCGTGACAAACATCAATGCGACATTATCAGATGATCTGCTCAGCAATTACGATATCCTTATCCTAAAATGCCCAACAGAGAGTTATTCGACACAGGAGATTCAATCGATCAAGGACTTTGTCGACCATGGTGGCGGGCTGTATATGATCGGGGACCATACCAACGTATTCGGCATGAACACCTTTCTCAATCAGGTCTCAGAAGAGTTCGGGATTCGCTATAACACCGATGCGACTTATATGCTTGGAACCGGAGATCTGTCCATCTACGAACCTGACCTGTTCTATGCCCATCCTGTGATGCGCCATGTCACACGATTTGATTTTATGACCTCCTGTACTCTCAAACCGACATCCCTTTCTGCCTCCCTGCGCATGGAGAACCTCATCATCGGGAACCAGGTCATCAGCGAACCTGGCACCTATTCGACAGAGAATTTCTTCAGAGAATCCATTGCATCCCCTGACTCCGAATGCGGATATCTCCTTCAAGCAGCAGCGATCAAATATGGAGCTGGACGGGTTGTGGCGTTTACCGATAGCACCGTGTTTTCCAGTTTCTGCCTGTTCACCGACGGGTACCCCTCCTTTACCCTAGGGGTCATAGACTATCTGAATCGGACGAATTCCTTGACGTATCTCAACGTTATTCTTTTTATCCTCGCTATTGCATTTTTTATCAGCCTCCTTCTGCTGCTGAGAAACAATAAAAAAACAATGGTTCTTTGGATGTTTCTATTTGCCGGATTGCTTGCATTCTCCGTTGCTGCACCACTGTGTTCTCATCTTACGAATCTCGCCTATCCGCAAGCCAATGCTTCAACGGATTATACGCAGGTATGCTTCGAACAGCAGCATTCATCAATGAATATCTCTGTCAAACCCACTGCTTCACTTGGTCAAAATACCAATAATTATGGGACGTTCTTTGTCTGGACCCAACGAGTCGGCTATGTTCCTTCAATAGTACCCACACTTCATGATGCGACGAGCAGAGGTGATATCATTGTTATTATCAATCCGACACAACCATTCAACGAGGCGGATGTTCATCTGCTGACGGAATTTTTAGAGAACGGTGGTCGACTGCTTCTTATGGACAGTATCAGGAATCCTCAGTCCACCGCAAATGAACTAATTGGGAATTTCGGGGTCTGGATTACGACCTCAGCAGCGGATCAAATGCTTCTTTCTAATGAAAGTGAAAACGCTAGTCAGATGCCGATTGGCAATATCACGTCCCCTTATCTCACCATCACGGGAGGCACCCAGCTTTTCACTAATGAAAAAAACGAAGTGTATGCTACAATGACCGAGTTTATCAATACGACGACCGGTGATGCAGGACGACTCGTCGTAGTGGTTGACTCCTATACCTTTTCCGATGCGCAAATGGGGGGGACATTTACAGAGCCTACCGCCCGACAACGACAAATCTATAATACAGAGTTTTTCCTGCTAAATAAGATACTTTTTCCCTAGATTTTTTCTTTTTTCCATCACCGCTTATGGTATATTATACGAGGACAACTATTAAATACAGGAACAATGATAAGTTTTTTGGGGAAAGAAATATGGAGAAAAAGACTCTCATAATAACCATATCGGCAGCTGTTCTCTTAGTGCTTGCCTCATTTAGCTCTGTGATCGGATCAAATGATGAGCAATCATCACAACAAATCGAATCACCCTTGTTTGCGGTTCGAACACAACGCTCGATTCACACAGACCGTGAGCAAACGATTCAATCACAGTACCTTGGGAAAGGAGTACACTCCCCTCTGTTCCGTCCGATACAACCATCCCTGAATAGCGCATTGGACCGGACGGTCAAAATGCTCAACGCAAATCCTGATTTTTTCGCAAAATTCCTTAAGACACTAAGCTCAAACCCGCGGGTGATTTCACTTCTTGAGCAGAATGGTATGACGTTTGCTGAATTTAAAACCTATTTGAATCAACTGAAAAATGATCCCTCGCTCTTTATCGACGAGATTCGCAACGCAGAACCAAAGTTTTCGGCACAACAATTAAAAACGCCATTACCTTTGAGTTTGAACACCACAAACCCCTTTGCCTGTGTCATCACAGCGATTGTCATGATCCCGGTCGTACTGGTCATTGCACTTATCGTCGTGGTATTCACCTTACGGATCTTGCAATGTCTGAACCTCAATGAGGTCATGAACAACATAATGGAGCAGGTGTTACAAGGACTGTATCCAGCGGGATTCAATATCTAAACGCTTTTTTTCTTTCTTTTTATTTTTTCTCCGATATATTTAAATAGAATTCCAATGAATGAGTACTATAGGTATTATGATTCCTCATCAGAGAACAAAGATTCTCTTCCTGGTTCTCTTCCTTCTTCTTTTTCTGGGTGGATTACCTCTTCAAGCCGAATTCAATGAACCTGGCTTTGGTCTTATTTCTCCTATCGCCTCTGATGAAATCATTCAGGAAGGGATTCAGGTGATACGAGCGGAACAGAACCAAAGACGAGATGCTTCCATGCGACTTGGAGCGTTAGTGGCATGGTACACCATGCATCCATTCATTGATTATGCAAGCCTCATAGAATCATCAATTACAGTGAAGTTCATCGATGGTTCCTATGTTGTCCTTCTGGATCCTTTTTTTGAGAATCAAGGGTTCACCAGGGATATCCGCAATCCCTTTATTCATGAGCGATATATGGGTCAGACAAATAAAACCGCAGTCATCCTGAACCCTGCAGAATCGATGTACGGTCATTATCAGTGCCAGCGCATCATTACCATTTTGTTGAACCATGATTATTCGATTGAATATCTCGCAAACCAAGCAGTTGATCTGTCATTTATCAAAAACAATCTTTCTGCAGCTCTCATCTATATGAACACCCATGCAGGGTATTTCGATGTGGATGGCGACCTTCAAGCAGATGCTGTGGTGATAGCGACCGGAGAGCTTTGGACGAATGATACTGAACAGACCTACGCTTATGAGGTTCAGAATCACCTGATTGTGAAAGGAATGGTCGGCGACCAATGTTTTGTCGCGTTCACTCCAGCCTTCATTGAACTGTATTATACTCAAAAACAGTTCCCAGATTCCCTAGTGTTCATGGCGACGTGTTATGCAGTATATGACACAACAATGGCACAAGAGTTTCTTGATGCGGGAGCGCGGGTGTATATGGGCTGGTCTCAAAACACGGTGTTTTGGACAAATAGTAGAATTTCGGTTCAGACATTTCGTCTCTTGTCCTATGGTTTGACCGTCCAGCAGGTCTGTCGACTCATCAGGTCCGGTGGTTTCTATAACTGGTTGTTCCACTCAACACTCACGTATGCTGGGGATGGAACCTATAAAATCCCCTAACAACACTTTATTGAAGCCAGAACATCGAACGCATGAGCAGCTGTGTCTGGGTTGGGAGCTCTGGTGGTTTTTTTCCCTCAATCATATCAAGGGTTGTCTGAGAATAGGTGTCAACTATTTGTTGAAAATACCATCGTCCATAGTCGCTATCGGCACGGGCGGGACTACCGACGTATCCTTCAGTAATCCCAATATCCTTGAAGGTTTTCCCTAAGACCCGTGGTGAATACAGATCACGATAAATACTCTGGAGGTCCTTATACGATGGGTCGACAAGATAGGGGTATTGATAATTCATAAGAGAGGTTTCTCGGAAACAAGCATGGACTTCTTTTTTCGTATCAAAACCTACCTGCGGCTCACGTTTCTCTACTTCTTTACTGTAGAAGTATGGTCCCCAGGGTTCGATGATTTTTATCGGATGGTTTTTCATTGCTTTATTCATGCCACTGTAGATGGCTTTGAGATGTCCAAGGTCCATATGAAAAGTACAAATAACATAGTATTTGAATCCAAATTTCGCAAGGGAGTTGCAAATATCAAAGACGATCATCTTCAGTGCTTTTATCTGTGTGGATACCGTTCCTGGGAAATCAGATGCCATCTTGGAATATCCCAGGGGAATGGCTGGGAAGAGGATGCTTGTCAGCTCAGGTTTTTTCTTTTTGATTGTACGAATTGCCTCTTTAGCAGCATCCCGTGCTGTCAGTAAATCAGTGCCGATAGGTAAATGTGGGCCGTGTTCTTCTAAAGGGCTCAGAGGGATGAATACGATGGTCTTGTCACGGTCAAATGCATCAAGCTGTTTCCAGTTCAGCTCCTCTAGTTGTATGATTTTTAACTCGGTTTTATTGTTGTTCTTTGCTGATTTTATGTTATCACCTCACATTTATCTTCTCTCACAATCACGGTATGTTCTTTCTGTGTGACCATTCCGCCTTTTGCCTCGACGAGCTGCGGATAGTGTTTGATGATACCTAAAATCGATAGTTTTTTCATCACTATGTCATCTTTCGGGAACAACTCATGATACCACCTTTGAGCAAACGGTAATGTTCCGAAACGCGTACGTATTTTATCACCAACGAGCTTTGATTTATTGTCCCGGATGAATTTTGCTTTGATGGAATCTTTACATAGATAAATATTGCTCCCTTGCCCAGATATCACATGACCTGCACCGTTTGTCGCGAAAGGCTCAATTGCGACTACATCACCGTCATTTAAGGTGGTTTTACCACCGAGCGCCCCAACGTTCGGTATGGAGACTCCTGAGTGAAGTTCGTATCTACCAAGGCCATGGCCCATGAGATTCTCAATGGGTCTGTACCCATGCGAGGTGATAGTGTTTTCTATGGTTTTTCCTGCTTCGGAAAGTGGCAGACGCGTCGTTAAAACATCGATTACTTTTTTTAATGCTTCATCTGATGCATGGATCAATCCATGATACATGTGTGTTTCAAGTTCAACGGTCACTGCGGTGTCGGCGATATAGCCGTCGATGTGCGCACCGACGTCGAGTTTTACCACGTCCCCTTTCTTGAACGAGAGCGGATCATCATTCCAGGGGCTATAATGGGCAGCAAGAGTGTTGAGTGCGATATTCACGGGAAAAGCAAGACCCGCACCGTTTTTTACGATTCTATTTTCAATCTTGGTAGCAACGTCTAATAACCGTACCCCTGGTTTGAGAAGAGAAATCCCGTAATCACGGGCATCAGCAGCAATCTTACCTGCTCGCTTGTAGTTTTCGTAGATCGACTCATCCATTTTATATCACATCCAGAAGCTCCTTTTCACTAATAGAACCTTCGCGTATTACTCGTGGTTTATTAATCGATAGGTCAACGATTGTCGAGGCAGTCTCTTGTTTTTTACCATCATGGATGCAGACGGGGATGGATGTTTCCAGCTGTTGAAGGATATCTTTGATCTGGCTCTTGGTTTTTTCCTGATGGATATTTGCACTTGTCACGGTCAATGGACCATATAGGGCGAGTAATTTTAACGCGATGGGATGATGTGGTATTCGTATTGCAATCGTATCAAAGCCGCTGGTGACTATTTGAGGTACCGATGGTTTTTTTTTCAAGATGATGGTGACGTTTCCTGGTAAAAATCTTTTGCTTATTTTCCGTGCTGGTTCATTCATCCATGCGATAGATTCAATTTCTTTGATTGACGAGACTGCAACAGGCAAGGGAATCGAGTAAGGTCGTCTTTTGACATCAAAAACTTTTTTCACCGCTGTTTCATTATAGATATCTGCACCAATCGCATAGAGTGTATCGGTCGGATAGATAATGAGTTCTCCTTCTTTCAGCGCTTGTACTGCTGCTGAGACATCGTTTTTTTTCATGCGTCTTACTTATCTGTTTTGATAAAATCGCCAAGGGTGAATGCAGCTTGGGTTCCTTTCTGGGTGCCCTTAGGTGTTTCTTTAACTTCTTCCATGAGCTGGATGCCCAGTTCTTTTTCTAGTTTTGTTATCGTCTGGTCCGATGGTCGAAGGTCACCGTTTTCGAGTTTGGCGATCGTTACGGTACGCTCCCCGATTTTGAATCCAAGCTCTTCTCGGGTCAAACCCTTTTTTTTTCGTGCATGTTCGATCAGATGGTTCCAGTCTGTCACCAGTTCTTTTTGCATCCCTTTATCTTTGTAGATATCTCGTTCGATGTTCGGTGTCTTTTTCACTAGTAATCGTTGAGGCTGAGGCGGGCTACTGGGTCGCACTGGTTCTTGTTGGACGACCCCTTCTGCATATTTGATGCAATCGGGGCAGACGAACATTTTTGCCCCGTCAATGATCGCTTCTTTACCGCCTTTACACTCTCTCCCACAAAGTTCACAAGGCATTTCAAAGTCCCTCCAAGAGGTTTTTTTTATTTATAACAATCCTGCTTTCTGCAGAACCATCAGATCCTCAGTGCTGAGTTTCTCTCCACGTTTGAAACGTTCGAAGATATCATCTGCCTCTTTCTGGGCAGCAGATACATCAGCTAATTTTTTCTTCTTTTCTTTCTTCTTTTCGGTGCTTGAGATGTTTTTCTCCAGTTCATGAATATTATTTACATGGTCAATAAATTCTTTATGAAGTTTATCTGCCTCAATTTTTGTTACCACGATGTTTTCTTGAATCTCTGTTGTTCGTTTCACGAGTTTATCAAGCTGTTTGAGTTCTTCGAGCATCCCCTGGTGTTCTTCTTGGGCTTTTTTCGCCATTTTTTCGACAAGCTCATGTTGCTTTTCTGCTTTCTGGCGCGTCAATTTTTCTTCTTCGATTGCTTTTTTCAGCTTTGGATCTTTATTGAGTTTTTCATCTGCTTCTTTGATTTTCAACGCAATCCCTTTAATCGTCTCAATCAGTTTCTTTTCCTTTTGAGCCGACATGGGTTGCGTCATCTGTTCGGTTTCGAGTTTTCTGAGGTATTGTTTCAATTCATTGACGTTCACACCAGAATTCGCTGCCCGTTCCCGCTCGAGTTCTTTAATTTGTTTTTTTAACTCAAGATGATGTGATAAAAATTCATTTCGCTGCTCTTTGGCATGCTTCACACGTTCGTTATACTCATCACGTTTCTTTTTGTGTTCACTAATTTGGTTCCGTATCTGTCGAACCTTTGCATTAAGTTCATCGCGTTCTCTGGCCATCTTTTTAGACTGGTCATGCAATTGATCTCTGCTTTTTTTCAACTGATTCGCTCTTTCTTGTAGTTCATCTTTTTTTCGGACCATGTCTTCTAGCGATTCGTCGTCCATTTTCTGCCTCGTACTCAACGGAAAAACACGGAGGTAAAATACTGGGTCTTTATTAAAAGTTTTCTGATAATTATCGTGTTTGCTTCCTGTCCTTTTTTTACTCCAAAACAGAAATGTGATTATAAGATTATCGGTCAATCATTAGCATGGTTTTATAAAAATTCTAGCAACGACCCCGGGTTGGGACAAATAATATGATGTGTTTTTGGGGAATAGAGTATTTGCATGAGGTTTACCTTGGCGATAATTTTTGGATAATTTTCAATAAGCAAGGTGCTGAATTTTTTTGCATCTCGGAGATTTTGAGTTGTAAAAATTATCATCCAATCATATTCACCATGGATAAAATAGCTACTCTCAATGGTTATTCCCTGTTTCATATACTCTTGGTCAAATTCTTGGAATGCGATTTTTTCTGCGGTTTCTTTATCAATTTTGTCCATTGAGCGTTTTATCAATAACACATATTTGAGGAGACCTTGTTTTTTCTCATCTGTTATCACGGTATATCCCCAGATAACTTGTTCTTCTTCCAATCGTGTTAGAATACGTTGTACTTTCTGCCTTGAGAACCCACAGTGTTCTGCGATTGAGTGAATATTGTTCTTTGAATCTTTCTGAAGTGAGCGAAGGACCATTCTCTCTTCTTTACTGAATTGGTCTTTGCTTATTTTTAAATTCTTTCTCATATGATACTATATCACTGCAACTTGAAGATATTTAAAAAATTTCCCTCCTAAAAAAGAATCGGTTGAAATCATAGCATCCCGTGAGAAACTGAACACCTCTCCATGAAAAACTTTTTTTCAAATATTCATATTCCTCTCTTGTTATGTTTATATACTTGTAACAGATTTCTTTTTACAGTACCATAGGAAATTAAGGGTGTTTTCTATGAGTGAGCAACTACCGAATGTGAAAACAGAGACAGAAGGTCTTGCATGGAGAGTATCCTTATCAATCCTTGTCGGGGTCGGATGGCTCGTGTTTCTCTTGATATGGCTTTTATTCTATGCGAATAAATATGCATGGGAGAAAAACGTTGCAATTTTTCTCCTATCACTCCTCCTACTTACAGGAATTTTAGGTGGACCCTGGGCTTATTGGGCGTTCAAAAAACAAACCTCCGTAGAAAAGGAAATGTGGAGACAAAAAGCGTTCCGATGGCGGTTTTGGGTCTCTATCTTCGTCGGACTTTTCCTCATACTGTTTTTGATTTACTGGTTCTGGGCGTTGGCTGAACCATATGATATTTATCAAAATCTCGCTATTTTCATCATCACCTTGTTGATTGCAGGGGGTCTTGTGGCCGCCATGTGGGTACCCTGGGGCATGAAATACGGTTCTGAATATGACCATCATAAGAAAGAATAACCGGTAATTCGAACACGATCAACAAGGAACCTTTACGCATCTTTTTTTCTTTTCTTCTGAATGATAAACAGACCATCCAGGAACACTGCAAGGATTCCTGTGATAAACACCATGTCGAACACACTCGCGCCTCCGATAACCGCAATCCTTGTCGTTTGTGTCTCATACTGAAGGAGGCTCATCAGATGAAAACCGTCTGCTCCAAGAAGCACCCCAAGCGTCCCTATCACATACGCAAAAGGCGCAGCTTTTCTTTTCTCACCCCTGGCTAACATGATCGAGACAACACTTGCCACGACGATGGGAAAAATCCAATATGGGAACATTGAGACAATCCCTCTCTCAGGATCAGGCGAGGTGACAAAAAATGTCACGATAGCGACCAGTCCAATACCAAGAAGAACCATGACCGGCTTTAACCTATTTTTTACACCAAGATACACGCTCAGTAAAATCGGAATCACCGCACCACCAAGATTGATTCCAACCATCCAATTCGTATGATACCGAAACAAAGGGATATTCGAAACACTGAT
Source organism: Thermoplasmatales archaeon (assembly GCA_041304825.1). Classification (GTDB taxonomy): domain Archaea; phylum Thermoplasmatota; class E2; order DHVEG-1; family DHVEG-1; genus SM1-50. The sequence continues at coordinate 8,502 of JBFYMQ010000019.1, read as the reverse complement.
TCCTAAGTATTCGTCTAGTACCCCGGATCCCAGTAAAAAACACACAAAGACAATAATAATCGCTTCAAGGCTTGAAAAACCCATGTCGTTGAACGCTTTTGTGATGATAAGATACACAAAATACAACACCAGAATTGGCAGCAGGATCAAAAACAGATAGGAACCTACTTGGCTTAAAAATGAAGTGTCAACAATCATGATTATCCATTCAAGAAATTTAGATAAGAGAATTATATATAAACTTAATTAAGGTAAATCTACCATTTTTTCTTGCCACTCTTCACGATTTTTATCAAGACAAACAAAAATAATGATTCTATTAGAATGAATACCCCCTTAATTGTGGATATTTTTATAACTATAATCGAAACATATATATAATGGCCAGTCATATAATCATTACATTCAAAGGGGGCAAATATGAGTAATAAACGAGATTCTAAAAAATCAAGAATAGAAGCAATTGTCATAGCGCTCTTATTTATAGGAACCGCACTAATTGTTCCCATAAATACCATCGCTACGAACTCACAAACCAACCCAACCACAAATGGTTCACAAAAAAATTATTACACTGAAGGCAGTGAAGGACCATTTATTTTAGATCGAAGTTACTATCTGATAGAAGAAGAAGCAGCATCCATGAACTTTGTGGATAATGATGACGCTGGCTATAAAAAAGATGCTGGTTTGGATCTTCCAAGAGCCTTAGCGCTATACCCCGGTGAACTTGTCGATGAAACACCAGGTCGTGGGCGATCAGGAAAAATCTCCTCAACAGATGTCAATGATTGGTATTTCTTCTCTGTTTGTCAAGGCCAACAGATTGTTTTCACTGTAACACCACCCTCTGGTTTTGACGTGGATATCTCCTTATGGACCTCTGCGGGGGTCATGGTGACTTCCTCAAACAACTCAGGAAGCACCCCAGAGACCTTGACCTACACAGCAAGCTACACTGGAAAATGGTATGTTTGGATAAAATACGTCAGTGGAACAAGCACCGGACAATATTCCTTTACCGTCGGCTTCAGCAATCAAAATGATGCAAACAGTGGTGCTGATGCCCCGAATGTACGAACTTCTGCGTTGCTTCTCACACCAGGGTCATACTTCGGATTCGTCGATATGAATGATCCGTATGATTGGTATAAGATTCAAGTCACGACCGGTCAAGGGATAAATGTGACCTTGAAAATGAAGGATCTTTCCTATCTTGCTGATTTTGACCTGCAGCTTTACGACCCAAGCGGGGCTCTAGTCTTCGAAGGTAATCAATATTACGATGACACCTTTAACTACCCTGCTGATGCGACCGGTCAATGGAGCATTCGAGTTGATATCTACCCTGGATGGTTCGATTGTCCTCAACCGACTGAATGGAGTTATTATTCCTATGGCTCTGGTGCTTACAACCTGACACTTAAACTTCAAACCAGCGGAGTAGCTCCACCTGGACCAATCCCACAACCTGACATCATCCCCATAGCTAAAACATTCAAGATAACAAACGATGCCGAGAGCACCAAAGACGATTTCGCATATCTTGCTGCGATCCCTGCTTGTAACTACCTTGATGGTGGACAGCGGTATCTCGCACCAATCATCTATACCGGTGATACAACACCAACAGCATATTGGGACGATGAGACTTCTTTTGGAACTGTTGATGATACCACACAATACCTTGTTGATGATTGGAATGACTATCTTGCATTATTTGGCAAAACCCCAGAGCAATACACACTGGCAACAGATCCTATACAAGCTGCTGCTGATATAGCTACAAAAGAGTGGACCTCTTCTCAGACCGCGGTCGTCGCTGTCGATGGATCCGGTTTTGAGGACACGGTGAAAACCGTTCTGAAGAGAACAGCAACCCTGAAACGACAGTCAAATGTTGAAGAAATAGCTGGTGATAGCACAAAAATAAAAAGCATCGGGGGCTCCTTTGGATACCCAATATTCCTTGGACCCAAATGGTGCGCTCTGAACGTCAGTATGTATGGAACTGGAGGCGCGACACCCACTATTGGTGCGATTCTTCCATTGTATATGACAATGGCACAAGATTGGTGGCCAATCCCCAATGATGAGACTGTTGGCTCAAGAGACGACATGTTTTACCCTGTGACTCGCATGGGTATCTGGGTCGCGGGAACCGATATCGTCAACCCTGGATGGACCATGAAAGTAACAAAAATCGCTGGAGACCGCTATCGGTTTAAAGTATCAGACGCAGACTCAGTCATTAATGCAAAACTGACGACTACGGAAGCCTCTGATCTGTTAGTATTCCTTGTTGATCCTCAGGGAAACCTCAGAGCACCAACAATGCCTTCTTGGAATGGACCCGTAAACCCGATTCATATCTGGAATGGACTTGAGAACCCTGACGATAACCCATGGAGATGCTGGCGCCCTGCTCCTCACACAGAATTTTCAGCAGAAGTTCTTCACCCTGAGACTGGGTTATGGACTGCGATTGTTGTACCACGTGACGCGAATGGTTCAAATGTGAAATACACCCTTGCTGTCGATGTACGAACAGTCAACCCTGACCGCGCTGATGCAACCATATCAGCAGCGAACGCTGCAGTCATTGCATCTTTAAACCACTTCCCCTTACTCTACGTCAACAAAGAAAGTGTGCCAGCAGCTACCGCAAGTGCATTCACCGCTCTTGGGGTGACAAAGGTCATCTTTGTCGAACGCGGGGAAATCGGTGCTGATGTTCGCGCTGATCTTCCACCTGTAGAAAAAGACCTTAAGACCATGCAGGAAATCGTCGATGAGATAAAGAGTTATCCTGACTCTGAGAACTACGTCACTGCTACCTCAACAAAGACGGGGGAAGGCTACTTTGCGTCTGCGGCAATGCTTGCAGCATACCATGGCTCACCGGTCATCCGTGTCGAAGACGCACCTGACGGTGATCCAGCCACGGTTGCAGAACGAATCCATACCTGGCATCGCTGGGATGGTGATTTCTACCATGGGTCTCGATCCACAGGTCATTTACCTCAGGCTGACGCACCTGTTGAACAAAACAAACTAAAAGTCTATATGACGTTGATCCGGTTCTTCCTTGGTCAGAACGTCTCAGTCCCACCGTATGGTCTTGATGCTAAACGGTACTGGACTGAAGATATGTATACTAAATTCCATAACTACGTTGAGGCATTAGGCCTTGATCAAGAAGGGCAGGAAGGCTACGTCATCGTTGCACCACGGGATGATATCTGCCTTGAATTGCATTCCGCACTTATGGGGAACAACTCATATGCGGGTCAAATCCCAGGGATAACCCCGGCCTATAGCAGTGCTCTCATAGTCAGAAACGTACTCTATCCTGCATTGATTTACGCCAACCCGAACCGTGACATCACCACATCTCAATTGATGAACTATCCTGATGGTGGCTCCTGGAGAACTAACGATGGGAAAACTACAGCCTCATTCTCCAGCAGAGATATTAAGAATTCCTTTAGCTCACATCTCAGAACCTACGAAGGCCACTGTCTCTGGGTTGCTCATCTAAAGCGAATGAACGAAGGTGCCAGTGTCATGTATTACTCAGGACATGGGACTGGAGGAAGCGGTGTCTCTGCACAATACGTCCAAACAGAACACTGCAATTATCCTGATCAGATCTGGTGGGATGCCTGGCGTGGATATATGTTTGACAACTGGAAGACATCACGAGATGTTGGTATGGTCTGGTACAATGCAGAACCTCCAACCCTCTACGATATCATCCACTACAAATGGGTTGATCAACTCCTGGGAAACCTCCGCAGTCAAGCAACCTTCTACATGTCCTGTACAACATGGGACGGTGATGGACCAATGATCTACCTTGATCATGGTGCGGTCTGCGGATACGGAAATGCAGCAACTGGATTATGCCCTGAGGCAGACTTACAGGATGATATGTTCTTCAGAGACGCCATGATCGATGGTGAAGCGATCGGTCCAGCTTTCTCAAAACAGGTCTGGCTGCATTACAGAGACTTTACCACCAGTGATCCAACCTCAATGTATGGGTCATCATCCATGCAAGTCTCGACCATCCAGTGTATCTACGGTGACCCCAGTCTGATTATCTACAGCCCAGAATGGCAAGCACCAGTACCCATAGATGCGTAAAACGCATCTCCCCTCTTTTTTTTCTTTTTTGTTTATTTTTTATTCCTTTAAAAACAGGTTTTTTTTATTAATACAAAATATTTCTTAAAAAAATAATGAGTAAAAAAAAGAAAGAGAATATTGGGTTGTTATCGTAGTTTTTTAAATTTATACCCGTAATAAATAGCACCTGTATATCCGTCTTGTTGGATCTTCCGGAACGTACTTTCAACTTTCAACCCGATTTTTATTTCGTCTATGGGGCAGTCAACAATCTGGGCTGTCACTTGTGGTCCTTCCTCTAGTTTTATGATGGCGATGGGATAAGGTGTTTGTTCTTCGAAATCACTTGGGCCAACATGGATAATGCTGTAGGTGACGACTTCTCCTTTTCCGGAGAGTTTCAAATCTTTCATTTTCCCAATACTTTTCCGTCGGCAAATCGGACAGGATTCTCGGGGCGGGAAGTATATACGGTCGCAGATTTCACATTTATTTGCCATGAAATTGTACCGCTGGGGGATTTCTCTCCAGAATCGTGCAACGCCTTCTTTCATTTTCACATCGCCTCCATGATATGAACGACGCACGTGGCACCAGAGCCACCGACATTATGGGCAAGTCCAATTTTTGCGTCTTTTACTTGTCGTTTTTCTGCTTCATTTCGTAACTGCATGGTGAGTTCTACGATTTGTGCGACTCCCGTTGCGCCTACCGGGTGGCCTTTCGCTTTAAGACCGCCGCTGGTATTTACTGGTAATGACCCGTCGATGGTCGTAATTTTATTGTCGATTGCGGTTCCGCCTTTTCCTTTTTCTATAAAACCTAAGTCTTCAATTGCACAGATCTCAGCGATTGTAAAACAGTCATGGACTTCTGCAAAATCAATATCTTTTGGAGTGACATTCGCTTGTTTATACGCCATTTTCGCCGCATAGACTGTTGCATCAAGCGTGCAGATATCACGCCTTCCATGGAGCGCAAGAGTGTCTGATGCTTGTCCTGATCCGATGATCTTGACTGGTTTTTCTGTGTATTTTTTTGCTTTTTCCGCAGCACAGAGGACAACCGAGGCAGCACCATCGCTTACCGGTGAACAATCCATGAGGCCTAACGGGTACGCAACCATGGTTGCTTTCATTACCGATTCTAGGGAAATCGGGGATCGATATTGTGCATAAGGATTGTTGACGCCATTCGCATGGTTCTTTACAGCAACCTGTGCAAGTTGTTCTTTCGTTGTACCATATTCGTACATGTGTCGGGTGGCTATCATTGCATAGATTCCTGGAAATGTCGCTCCGAAAAACGCCTCCCATTCCTGATCTGATGCAGCAGCAAGAATGTTTGTTGCCTCAGATCCACCGACATCGTTCATTTTTTCTATACCTCCCACAACAACTACATCGTTGATACCAGATGCAATGGAGAGGTACCCTTCCCGTACGGCAAGACTTCCAGACGCGCATGCGCCTTCGACTCGGGTCGCAGGGATGTGGAGATGAGAAAACCCTGAGACTTCAGCAACGAGAGCCCCGATGTGTTCCTGATCCACAAAGCGACCGGAACTCATTGATCCGACATAGAGCGCATCAATATCTTTTCCTTCTATTTTCGCATCAAGGATTGCTTTTGAGCCGGCTTCAGCGATGAGCTGACGAAATGATTTTTCCCACAGTTCACCAAATTTCGTTAATCCTACTCCAATAACCGCTACATCTCTCATAGGTCTTCACTCCAAGAATAATAAATTCGTCATTTTTGAGTAGACTCCATAATCCACATATTCTTTATCAGCGACCAGCTCTGCGACCGATGGTGCTTTTTGTCGTGCGAGTTGTTTGATATTTTCGGTGACGGTCATATCGAATCCATCGCTTCCTGCACCTGATCCGTAACTGGTCATAAATATTCGGTCTCCTGGTTTTGCGACATCCAGGACCGATGCTAGACCGATCATCGATGCCCCGGAATAGGTGTTTCCGATGTATGGAACCATAAGTCCTTGTTTTACTTGATCCATTGTAAAACCGAGTTTTTTTGCGACGTTTACTGGGAATTTTCCATTTGGTTGATGGAAGATAGCATAGGTGTAGTCTTGTGGTTTTGTGCACGCGGTGGTCATCAGGTTGTTTGCACAGTTCATGATATGTTTAAAATATGCTGGTTCTCCTGTGAATCGTCCTCCATGGGAGGGGTATTTCATTTCTGCCCTTCGCCAGAAATCAGGGGTGTCCGTGGTGTACGATAAGGTATGATTGATCGTAGCAATCACATTGGTTTTTCCTATGATGAATGCAGCGCCTCCCGCTGATGCAGAGTATTCAAGGGCGTCTCCGGGAGCTGCTTGTGAGGTATCCGCTCCGATCGCGACTCCGTATTTAATCATCCCTGCTTTTACGAATCCAAAACAGGTTTGTATGGCTGCGGTTCCCGCTTTACATGCAAATTCATAATCAGCGACCATGAGGTCTGGTGTTGCACCGATTGCTTCTCCTACGATGGTTCCTGTTGGTTTGACTGCATAGGGGTGCGATTCGCTTCCGACATAGATAGCACCAATGTCTGAGGGATTGATTGTGCATCGTTTTAATGCATGACGTATCGCTTCCACAGCGATGGTTGCCGTATCTTGGTCGACGGAAGGGACTGATTTTTCAAAAATCCCTAGTCCTCTACTGATTGCGTCTCCGTCTTTCCCCCAAACTTTTGCGATGACTTCTGCTTTGATACGGAAGCGTGGAATATGTGCCCCGTAACTAACTATTCCTAGTTCTTCCATTGTGAATCCAGCAAAAGCACAAACTAAAAAGACTACTTAAAAGTGCCGATTATTCTTCGACAATTGACGTAAAGAATCTGTTTTATCCTGAGAGTGTGATCTTTTTTCCGCCTTTGAGTGCTTCAACCGATTGTTCTGCGACTTTCTCGAGTTTGTCATTATCCATTAATTCTTTACGGGCTTTGAGGTTCTGGTTGCGTAGGATTTCTCTGTTTTCCTGGAACCGTTGCATCCGTTCTTTTTTCACGGTCACAATCTTTGATCGCATCTCTAGGGCTTTCTCGTGGTTGCTCTGAGCTTCTTCTCGAATCTCAATGTACTTCTTATGTTTTTTATTTGCTTCACCTATGAGAGTTGCGATTTCATTGACTAATTTTTTATATTCCTCATGTTTCTGTTGGCTTTCGTTATAGTATTTTTGGACTTTTTCATGTTCCGCGTCTGCTTTTTTGAATAATTCTGTGATACTTTTGTCGGTATCGGTGAGGTCGACTTCTATGAGTTGTTGTTTTTCCATTTGTTTTTTTACTTCGTTGTGTTCTTTTCGTTTTTGTTTTATCCTCTCAATGAGTTTGTTTTCTTTCCTGGTGTCCATGATGGTAGTCTCTTGTTCGTATTCCATCATCTGGATATCTGCTTTGATTTCTTCGACACGAAGCGGGAGGTTTTTTATGACATCTCCTTTCTTCTTCCGTTTTGCATCAATGAGCTCTTTTGCTTGTTGTTGATACACATTTCTTTTTTCTTTGTGCTCCTTCATCTTTGCAACAAGTTTTTCTCGTTCTTTTTTGATTTTATCCATGTCATTTTTGAGTTCTTTGCGTTTTTCGTTGAGCATGTCTCGTTCTTCTCTGAATTGCTTTGCGACCTGATTGAGCTCGTTGCGTTTTTCAATGAGGCTCTGATATTTTTTCTCTGCATTTTTCAACTGTTCAAGGTCTTCTTTCTTTGTAGATTCTTTATCGCTCACAAGAGACACCCTTTTTCGAATACCGAATTATTCTCCCATTATAAGGTTTACTACTACTCTTTTACTCGTATACGAACCTGATTTTTACCTTTTTCTGCTATCCAGGGGATTTGGATATCTGCGATATTCCTAGCAAGGAGAGTGATTTCAACCTTATTTTTTTGCTTTCCGTTCAGATAGAAAAAGACTTTCACGTTTCGTGCTGCTATAGTTCCGTTATTTGTCAAATTAAAGGATGTGATTACCTTTTCTCCAGGGTTGAAGGTCGTCGGCCAGTGGGAAACGTTTTGAAGTTGCAGGAGTATCTTGCCTTCTTTCATCATTGTGACAAGATCGATGGATTCTTTTTTCTTTTTCCCGATTTTTTTAGCAGAAACTGTCACTTGTGTCCATTCTTTTGGCCCAGCAGCATCTGTTGGATTGACAGCGACCTGAAGTGTTTTGGATGTTTTTCCTTCGACTTCGAGTGTTGTCGGTTCTACAGTCACTTCCCATTTCGATGAGTGTGCTTTTTGTTGCGCGTCGATTTCATAGGTTTGGGCTTTTTTGTACGGGTTTTTTAGAACGACTTCGAAGACTGCTTTCTCTGTTGATTCAATTTCTCTGATTCGGTCGGTGCAGA
>JBFYMQ010000018.1:0-23391 GCA_041304825.1 Thermoplasmatales archaeon | reverse complement strand
TAAAACGGTGGGATGGTAAAACCAGGGTACACACCAGAATCGATTCGGATTCCAGGACCACTTGGTTCAGCATAGCGAATGATCTTCGCTGGAGCTGGCATGAAATTGTTCAGTGGGTCTTCTGCATTGATTCGACATTCGATCGCATGACCACGCGGATGGATATCCTTTTGGTCATACTCGAGTTCTCTGCAATCGTGTGTTCATCTCAAGGAAATAATATTTTCCGTCTTTGAACATGAACTCACAAGTCCCTGCATTGTAATACCCAGCAGTTTTTGCTGCAAGCACTGCTTGCGCACCGATTTCTTTGCGAAGTTCTGGGGTCAATGCACAGGATGGTGTTTCCTCAATAAGTTTCTGATGACGTCGTTGCACGCTGCATTCCCGCTCAAAACAATGGATTAGATGACCTTTCTTATCACCGATTATTTGGTACTCGATGTGACGCGGATTCTCGATGAATTTCTCGATGAAAACTGAATCATCCCCAAATGAGTTCTTCGCAAGTTGTCGGACGGTCGCAAGTGCTTTTTCCATCTGCTGTGCGTCATTGACCTGCACAATCCCGATACCACCACCACCTGCAGAAGCCTTCAACATGACCGGGTAACCGACCTCATGGGCGATGTCTTTGGCTCGCTCATGGTCCGCGATCGCCTCTGTTACACCAGGGACGACATTGACTCCTGCCTGAATCATAGATTTCTTTGAATCAATTTTTGATCCCATCAGTTTCATCGCAGAAACCGGTGGGCCAATGAACTCGATTTTGTTCTTTTTGCACATCTCTGCAAACTCAGAGTTCTCCGCCATGAATCCATACCCAGGATGGATTCCTTCTGCACCGGATTTCAATGCAACATCGATGATTTTCTGTTTGTTGAGGTAACTCTGGCTCGCTGGACCTGGTCCGATGTTATATTTTTCGTCAGCGTATTTTACGAACAACGCGTGTTGATCTGCATCTGAGTATACCGCAACCGTAGCAATTCCAAACTCTTTGCACGCTCGCATGATACGAATCGCTATTTCCCCCCGGTTTGCAATCAGGACCTTATTAAGCATACCATATCACCATTTGTTATAGAATTTGCATTAGAAGATCTCCGCTACTCACTGGAGCTCCTTCTTTACAAAAGATTTCCTTTACTTCCCCTTCGGTTTCGCATTTTATCTCCTGTTCCATCTTCATTGCTTCAATCGTCGCGATGACATCTCCTTTCTTGACTTTGTCGCCTTTCTTGACTTTGACTTTTAAGATGGTTCCTTGCATGTTTGATTTTATGCCACCTTCGATATCCTTTGGTTTTTCTGGGGTGGAACCCGCAGCTCCTGCAACAAGATATCCACCAGAGGGAATGACTTTGACTTCGTAAGGTTCTCCATCGACTTCGACTTGGAACTCGGTGGGAATCTGCACAGGTCCTCCTCGTTTCTCTGGCGGTTGCGTCTCAAGCCAGAGTTGTTTTACTTCAGGGAAGGATTGTTTTACCATCGCTCTGGTAAATTGATGATCGATAGGCAGGGGGAGCGTATCTGAGGTGAACTCAGCGACCGCTTGACCTTTTAAGAACTTTAGACCGACCTGCGGATAGAGGATATAGGTCATGATGTCTTCTTCTTTCTTAATCAGCGATCCACCGTCGATTTCCTTGAGTTCCTTTTTCTTTTGGTCCCAGAGTGGTTCTAATAAATCTGATGGTCGACAATCGATGACGTCTTCTTTCCATGTTGGTCCAAGGACTTTTTTCATAATCTCTGGTTTAATCTCCGCTGGTGGCTTTCCATACATACCGCGACAGTAATCCTTGGTTTCTTTTGGGATAACCTTGTATCGTCCATGTAGCACATTCATGACTGCTTGAACTCCAACCACTTGGCTGGTTGGTGTCACGAGCGGTGGGAAACCAAGCTCTTCTCGCACCCGTGCGGTCTCATCAAGAATCTGACGATATTTATCACGCGCCCCTTGCTCCTCGAGCTGGAAAATCAGATTGGAAAGCATCCCACCAGGGATTTGATGGAGGGTGACACTTGGGTCGACCTTCAAGGCATCAAATCGATGAAGATGTCGATATTTCTCCCATACTTTGAGGAAATACGTGCGGCATTCAATCAGTAATTCTAAATTGTAATTCGTGTCCCATTCCGTTCCTTGAAAAGCAGCAACAACACTTTCGGTTGCTGGGGCTGCGGTTCCTCCTGAGATTGGCGATATTGATGTATCCAGAATGTCTGCGCCGGCTTCGACTGCTCGTTGGTATGCCATCCCTGTCATCCCACTCGTGTAGTGAGAATGAAGATCCATAGGCAGGTTCACACCAGCTTCTTTTGTTCCTTTGATGATATCATACGCACGTTTCGGTGAGATCATCCCGGCCATATCCTTAATACAAACTGAATCAGCACCCATTTTCTTCAGTTCGATGAATTTATCAACAAAATAATCGACGGTATGAATCGGTGAAATCGTATAGCTCAGACATGCTTGGACATGACCACCGTTTTCTTTAGCCGCTTGCATTGGGACTTTCATATTCCGTAGATCGTTTAACGCATCAAAGATACGGAAATAATCACATCCATTTTTTTTCGCCATGTGGATGAATTTCTTTACAACATCATCAGGGAAATTCCAGTACGCAACAATGTTCATCGCCCGCTCCAGCATTTGTAGTGGGGTGTTTGGCATTGCTTTTTTCAGCTTATTTAATCGGTCCCATGGGTCCTGGTTCAGATATCTAATGCATACGTCATAGGTAGCACCACCCCAGACTTCAAGGGAGAAAAACCCGACCTCGTCAAGTTTTTCTGCTATGGGAAGCATATCTTCTGTTCTCATTCGTGTCGCAAGTAACGATTGATGCCCATCTCGTAAAATCATTTCATGTAGTTGTACCATATCGTGTTCCCTCCAGTGCCCAACAGCTTCTTTTCGTCTATTGAGTGGATGGTTTAAACGAGAAAGGGTATTCTGTAAACCTACTTAAGAATATCGGGGAGAAAATCTGACTTTGAAAACCAAGTTATTTATAAATAACATAAAGAATCAATTTTAAGGGAAAAATTCAAAAATATTACAGCAATCTATTTCTATACGTTTTACTATGTAACCCAAATTCATTTGGGGGTATGTCCATGAAGCACCAGTTTATCCTCATCCTTGTAAGTATTTTCCTCCTTAGTTCTCCGTTTATTCCCATTTCTAGGGGAGTACCTGCAGGGAGTATTTCAGAAGGAAATATCTCATTTAACTATCGAAACGTCACTGTCTATGCACCAGCTGTTTCTGAGTTGGGAACAGGGTACGTTGGTGTAATTTCAACAATTACCGTCACGGTCCAGGGGAATGGGAGCGGACGAGTATTCGTTGATACGCTTCCTCTCACCGATGTCGATATGCAAGGATCAGCTCGACTTGCCGTGAAAGTAGCAACTGCGTTGGTCAGCTCAGATACACGACCGCACATTAATCCATTGACCTGCGATTATTTCTTTGTCGTTCGAACCACATCTCCAATGATTGGTGGTCCTTCCGCAGGGGCGATAATGACTGTCGCAGTAATATCGCTCTTGGAGAATTGGACACTTGACAACAGCACGGTGATGACCGGGATGATTAACCCTGATGGAAGCATCGGGCCCATTGGGGGAATTCCATATAAAATTGATGCAGCTCATAGTGTGGGAGCAACACGATTTCTCATACCAAAAGGACAAACGACGTACACGGAAATGGTCACCGAGTATCAAAATATCAATGGGATTATCTGGCAAAATACCTATCCTGTCACTCGGAATGTGAGCGAGTACGCCCAGACGAATTACGGCATTGAAGTCTTCGAAGTTGGAGATATTAATGATGCACTCCTCTATTTCACCGGATGGAATTTCCCTGTCGAGGAATCCCCTGATAAGATAACAACAGAGGATTACATCAGCGCGATGAAACCTTTAGCAACCATTCTTTTGGATGAGGCGCAAGAATCCTATGAAAACGCTAGCGATCTGTTTAACACCACAACGATACCAAATCGATACCCAAATTATTATAGAAATCAGGTGACTGATTTTCTGAACACCGCTTCCGATCGTCTTACGGAATCAATTCATTGGTATAATGAAGAAGTGTACTATACAAGTACCAGCAAGTCGTTCCAATCCCTCATCGACAGCCATTTTGTCACCTACATATGTCAATATTTTACCACAGAACGCCCAGAAGAATTAGTTCAAAACCTTATTAACCATACTGTTCGTAATTATCATAACAACTCGCAGTTAGCGAAGAACGCATCAATCCATGGAATGGTGACGTTACAATGTGTAGGCGCAGCACAACAACGGATCAATGAAGCAGCATCGTATCTTTCTGAAGCAAACGCGAGTTTTTTAAACGCCGATTATTTCACCGCGTTATACAACATCGCGTATGCCAAGGAACGAATTGAAAGCGTCCAATGGTGGTTGAACATTTCCACTCCATTTCATGATTCCGGGGGCATCAATGAAACAATGATAACCACCCTTGCAGAAGAATATCTCGATGATGCTCAGCAGGCGATTGTATATTCTGAGATTATCATTAACGAGATGGGAAAAACATCAGAGTATCTCAACGACGCTAAAAATCTTCTTGAGACCGCTCGCAGTGAACAAGAAAACGGATATTCAGCTGCAGCGTTGTTCGGCTCGTTTGAAGCTCTCGTCAAAGCTAATCTTGCATTAGAACTCGTTGATGGAGTCACCACTGATAAGATAGAACGCGCGAGAGAACAAGCAAGCATCAGCATCACAGAAAGCAGGACTGTTGGTATCGAACCAGTTCTCGCTGTGAGTTATTACGAATATGGTCAGAGTCTCGCCAATGAATCATCACTCGATGCCGCGATTGTGTATTATAAATACGCTGATTTAATCTCTGGCGCGTTACGATTCACCACACCTTACGGTGTCCAATCCTCCCGCTATGTAGGCGTCCCTGATAAAAACCCGGTTATATCCTGGTATTATGGACCGATGCGGTATATGGGATTTTTTATCCTTTTTGCTGTGATAGGTGGAATCGCCGGACTCGGATTTGGAATATTACTGGCAGGGCTCTTTGGTCCCAAGAAACAAAAAGAACCGTTCTTCCCAAAGGATACGATCCCACGAAGCATTGAGGATTACAACAAAAAACAAAAATAAGACATCCTCATATACCTCATTTTATGGATATCTCCGGAGAACTCGTCAACGACTACATTCTTGTACGAAAACCAAGTGACATTGGAAGGCTCTTTAACAAAAGTCATATTGGAACACCACTCCCATCAAATGTCTTACGACTGAGTCTCCTCGAAGGTGTTTTTTTACTCGATGAAGGAAAGATGATCATACATCAAAACAAAAAACAGATACCGTTTTCAACGCTCCTGAAACAAGCTGTTCAAAACATCCCGGAGTTTGAAACAAAATACCTGGTGTATAAGGATTTACGAAATCGAGGTCATGCAATCACCCAGGTCGATGATGCTAGAACTGTGTCTTTTCGAAAGTTCACACAGAAAAATGAGGATACCGCGTCCAGTGTCATCGCTGCGTATTCGGAACGGGACTTTCTTGATATTGAGGTGACAAAACAACAGGTCCGACAATATACTACGAAGAACAATGCGTTATGGTTCGCGTTGGTTGACGAAGAAGGTGACCTCACCTATTACGATATATCAACAGTCGACCTCACCGGAGATATTATAGAGCAAAAATACCCAAAAGGTACTGCAATGATGTTGAAAAATCGTCTTATTGTCTTTGACAAAAAACTCGCTGGTCAACTACTCCGGAAAGAGTTCTTTGGTAAGCCGTTTGGAGAAACACTTCAACTATCGTTTGTTGAGGGCTTGTACCTTTTTGAGAAAAACGTCATAGAAATTCAAACCACCGATGGAAAAATTCTTTCTAAGGAGAAATGCATCCGTCACATGCAGACACTTCAACCAGATATCGTTGCACGCCTCCTAGTGTTTCAGGATCTCAAAAAACGAGGACTGCTTGTGAAAACCGGTTTTAAATTTGGCGCCCATTTCCGAGCATATTCGAAACAACCAGAGGCAACACACGCTGAGTACCTCATTCATGTTATCGAAAAAGGTTTTACAAGCATCTGGGCTGAGATTAGTCGTGCTGTTCGTCTTGCGCATTCCGTGAATAAAGAATTCATTTTCGCTTGTATCGATGGGACTCGGATTGACTACATCAGACTTGGGCGTCTTCGTCCATAAATTTTCATAATGTATTTATACCTCGTGAGCTATTCGTCCAATTCCTTATTTGAGGGAGGAGATTATTATGCTTCAGATCCGGTGGCATGGCCATTCCTGCTTCGAGATAACAAATGATGTCACAATCGTGACCGATCCCCATGATGGAAGATCGATTGGTATACCCGCTCCAAATGTGACCGCGGACATAATTTTAGTATCGCATAACCATTATGACCATAATAGCGTAAAGACCGTTGAAAAAGAATCTTCCAAAATAGTCACCGATGAACGGAAACGAACGATTGGTAACATTCAGATTATGGGTTTTCCTGCGTTCCATGATACAGCCCGTGGAGAACGTCGAGGAACCATGGTTCTGTATAAATTCATCTCTGATGATATCACATTTTGTCATCTCGGAGATCTTGGTCATGAACTTGATGAAAAAACGATTCAACAAATCGGTAAAATCGATATCCTGTTTATCCCGGTTGGCGGTAATTATACGATTGATTCTGAGCAGGCATGGCGAGTGGTGCAAGCTTTGAAACCAAAGATAACGATCCCCATGCATTACCGTATCGAGGGATTGTCTATCCCTGTTGCTGGTGTTGACTCCTTTTTAGACAAAAAAAAATATAAGCTCCTTAAAGTTGGCAACGAAATTGACATTGAAAAAGACGAGTTGCCAAAAGAACCAGAAATCTGGGTTTTTACGTTGTAGATTTATTTAGAAAAACTTCTTTATTGACGCAATTTGGTGGGATACCACCTTTCAACCCTGTCATCATGTTTTCTACAGCCATAAGCGCCATTTTTGTTCGTGTCTCAATGGTTCCTGACCCCGTATGAGGTTGTAATACGACATTGTCTAATTGTTTAAGTTCTTTGGATATTTCTGGTTCTTTCTCATACACATCAAGACCAGCCCCAAATATCCAATGTTCTGACAATGCCTTGACTAAGGCTTTTTCATTGATGATTGGCCCACGTGCGGTATTGATGAGAACCGCTGTTTTTTTCATCAGGCGAAATTCTTTTTCATCAATAAGATGATGTGTCTCTTTCGTTAAAGGAACATGGATAGATATGAAGTCTGATTCTTTGAGTAATGTTACAAGAGGTACTTTTCTTGCTTTAAGCTGTTGTTCCAGTTGTTCATTTGGCTGCTCATCAGCGTAGAGTACGTTCATGTGAAATCCCTTGCTTTTCAGCGCGAACGCAGTCCCGATACGTCCTGTGCCAATCACCCCTAAGGTTTTATGAGAAACATCCTGCCCGAGCATAAGCATGGGTGCCCAGCCTTTAAAGTTTCCATTTCTCGTAAATGTATCTCCCTCAAGGATACGTCGGGCAACTGAGAATAACAATGCCCAGGCAAGCTCCGCGGTGGTTTCTGTTAACACACCAGGGGTATTGCTCACCGGTATTCCCCTTTTAGTCGCGGCAGTGACATCGATGTTGTCATACCCCACCGCATATGAGGCAATCATCTTCAATGCTGGTTCAGCATTGATTACCTCTTTATCAATCGGATCCGTTAACAGACACAACAAGCCATCCTTCCCTTTGATTCCCTTGATGATCTCTTCTTTACTTAGAACCCGATCATCAGGGTTCACCTCAACGGTGAATTCCTTTTTGAGAATATCAAGCCCCAGCTGTGGTATCTTTCTGGTGACAAAAACCTTCATAGGATATCAGGTGCCCCATTCCTGATATAAGATTTGTTATTTAGAGGTTTCCTAAAAACACGACTACGGATTTAGGAAAAAAAAGAGAATTTTTTGATGAAATAGTCTCATTGTGTTTTTTGCTTCACCAGGTCATCATAAGAATAGAAGACTAAGTTCCCCTCAGCGTCGAGATCTGCTTCTCGGTTAAACACCCATTGCTTCGTGGTTTTTATTGCGGGTTGAGCGTATATTCTTATTTCTTTTCCATCGGGGTTCATCTCTTTATCAAGTAACCTATAGACCGACCAGTTGACTTTTATCGGGTCGATAGGTGAGTACTCCCCAATGTATCTATTGTATTGCTCTGTCAAGTTCGCATCATATGTATAATTCGTGACTCTGAATTCACTTCTCACTAATGTTTCTCCTGTTCCTGCTTCATAGAATGGTTCTTCGATAAGATTAGAGTTATACTGGAAGTAGCCAACAAACATCATTCCCCAGTCGTTTTGGTCATACGGTGGGCCATTCTTACCATCAGATAAATCAAATGTTTTCGGGTTGTTCGCATAGAGATAATTCAGCACGCTATGATACTGGCCCCAGGTTGTTTTATACTGTTTATTTGGCAGGATGTAAATCCCATAGCTGATGTTATCAATTCCTGCGAAGTTACAGTTATCCGCATCGACACTACAGCTATGTGCCATCTCATGTAAGATGAGCTGTCCGAGTCCGACGATCTTCCCTCGTTTTGTTGGTACCTTTCCTGACAGGACATAATCAAATATCATCTTTATTGGATGAAATCCGGTTGATGTTGATAACACAGTAGTGTCATAGATGTTGTTTTTTGAAGGGTGTTGGAAACCTCCTCCATGGGAGAGTATTAAATAACGGAAGATACCTTTTCGTTCATCAGGGAAATAATTGTTGTAAAACTGTAATACCATACCAGAGTCTTGTGAAATTTTTGCGATGTGCGGTAACTCTTGTCCACCACCATTTGAAGGGCTATTTGGCCATCCGTCATCGAATAAGAGTTTAATGTTGTGTTCAGCGAATCTCTCAATAATTCCTAGCTTTGCCTCTTCATAAAAATAGTGTGGCGGGTCAAGGAGTCCACCGCTACCCATGTAATCGACTTCGTAGTAAATATTCTGAATGAATGGGTCAGCAAACCATTTTGCCATTTGATATTCTTCCAGATTGTCGATACCATCGAGGTCTGGGTCAAGGTTGTTATGATCATCCCAGGTGAACGGATCATACCCCCATTTCCATTCCCAGGCAGTCGATGCCCCATCCCCATCTGGGTCGAGTTTTGAGTCATCTACCGTTGGGTCGGTCCCAAGGATGTTGACCTCAGTCCAATACGGGATGAAATCACTATCGTAATCGATCTGATAGACATTAAACCAAATTTCGAACGTTTCCCCTAGATAATACCCATATCCATCATAATCTCTGTAATAATCCTTCCCAGACCATCGCCCTGTCTTAAAATCGTAGATGACCGACACTGTGTCAGATTCAACATATTGTGTTTTCCGACCTAATAAACCTGAGCTTTTTTTCTCAAAAATCGTAAGGCTAATTGTTGATGTTTCTTGTTCTTCTGGCACATCTTTTATGATTTTGTTTTCTTCAAATATGGTGTCCCATTTGTTAAACAACACCTCAGTGGTTCTCCCATGCTGCGTCACATCTTTACTAATATATTCTAATCCATCTATGTTGCTAATGAAATAAAATGAAGGTTTATTCTCCCAAGATTTTCCTGGTTTTAATAGTTTTTCCATGAGCCCGCGATGGCGCATTCGTAATATTTCAAGGACAACACCTTGGTTCTCTAAAGGGCTTATCTGATCATCTATTTCGACAGCTGTTTGTTGAGGTGGTGTTTCTTCCTTTGCCATATAGTATTCGAAATAGACATAAGTCCCAGAAACAAGTAAACAAGCGATAACCAGTAGCGAGACTCCTATCATTATTTTTTGTTTTCGTCTAACGTACATGATGGTTTGCCCCCTGTATGGAGTAGGATAGTAATGTTAGTAATAATATAGGTTACAATTTATATAAACTTATTGGTATTGAAAAGATATTCTTGTTATTGTCTCCTGTAGTAATAGTTCTTCTCCTACAATCTTTATTGGACCCGACACCATGAGTTAATCAATTCAAACAGAATCATGTTTAATGAGACATCGATGTTCTGTTCTGACCCTATTCTCAGGAGCGCTCCATTGATTGAATCGATCTCTGTTTTTTTTCCTTGTTGGATGCTTTGTAGCATCGAGGAATAGTTCTCTGCCGTATCCCGGATGACTTCTTTGGTCTTTCTTATCATCTCTGGGGCGGAAACAAGGATACCTCTTGAAGATGCGATCATACTTGATTCGGTACACACGGACTCGACTGTTTTTTCTAATAAGGGATTTTTAAGCAAATATCCATTTTTGCATCCGAGAAACCCGGTCAGTGGATTTATGCTTGAGTTAATGACTGTTTTTCTCCATATCTCTCCTTGGATATCGGAGCTGGCATGAGTCTTGATTCCTGCTTTATTGAAAATACAAATCAGAGACCGTAGTCTCTCCGAGGGATGTCCATCGAGTTCTCCAAGGAATGTCTTCCCCCGGCCGGTATGGGTGATAATACCTGGTTTTGAGTAGAGCGCGCCATGGGTCGTCACACCCGCAAGAATATGTTTTTTTTCGACGCTCTGTCCGATTTTCTCTATATTGTCTAGCCCATTTTGAAGTGAGACCACCATGGTCTGCTCGTGTAAGAGACGACGAATTTGTTTGCTTGCAGTTTCTGTATCATATGATTTTACGGTAAGAAGAATAAAATCTGGAGATAGCGAGATGTCCTTTATCGATTCAACCGCAGGGACTGTCACGGTGAGGCGTGTTTTTCCATTAATGATTAAACCTTTTTGTTGTATGTTGGTGACATGGGGAGCTCGCCCAACAAGTACAACCGTGTTATGTTTCGCGAGTAACCCACCAAATAATGACCCAATAGCACCTGCCCCAATAACAACAATATTCATGGGATTATTCCTCTGTCTTTGCATTGAGTTTCAATTTCCTTTTGGTTCATGGCGATAAGTGGGGTCAATATCGGGACAACACTATTTTTTTTCAGTTGTGCAAGGTCAGATATGGACTCGGAGGGTTTGTCAAATGTATGATCCGTGACCACCGCATCACATTTTTTTTCAGAAACGAAACCGGATAACCGATGATAAAATTCCTTACTTGTTGTATCAATGGAGAGTATCTCTGCATCGGCGTACCAGTGTGAAAGAAAAGAATGGATCGAGTCCTCGTTTGATTGATTTTCTGTCACGAGAACAATGTTGCACCCTCTGCGCATCAGATACCATGCTGCAAGCAACGAGGACGGGTTCTTGACAAGAGTAAGTATTTTTCCTTGCGTCCCCAATGGAAGACCTCCGACTCCCTTGATTTTTTCAGTGAACAGAAATGATTTCTGGTCTCGTATCTCAATAAAAAGCACGAAATCAGGGTTGTTTAAATCTACTTTTGCTTGCGTTGCATGAACAATATCATTTCCTATTTGTATGGCGACATCCTGGCTTGTAAACGAATGAGTTCCAACCCGTGTCACCCGAATCGCGAAACTTTTTTGCGTGTCTAAAATACCGTTCGTGATATGCTGAGACATTGCTGACATATCCTGGAGGCTTGATGTTGTTTGTACCGCAGGACTAAAAGAAACAATACCAAAAATTCGAGGCAATATCTTAACACTCTTTGATAAATCTGTTGTAGTCAGATAGATTCTTCCTCGTTCTGTCCGAATGACAATAGGGATATTTTCTCTTGCAAAAGCATTTTTTATATTCCGTATAAGGATTGTTTCAAAATACTTACGAACGTAGGTACTCTTGAGTGAAAGTTCGCCATATCGTAGGATGATTACATCGTCATTCATCTGCTTTCAACATCTCACTGATATACATTAACTTTTCACTGTCGAAACATTTTAGATACTTTGGTGCGATATCCAGTCATATGAGTCCTTTTATTGTAGGTCGTAGAAATCTGATTAAGGGTTTCTATTCGCCTCCATTCAGAAAATCCATCCTTCATAAACTACGGATTGGAAAAACTTTTTACCTCCTTTTAGTGTTTATCCCTATTAGTTTATTATTATATTTTTTCACCCACGAAGACTCAGTTATTTTCATCGCAACAGTGCTGGCTATTGTTCCTCTCGCAAGAATCATGGGGTATACCACAAAAGAAATTTCATTGCAGACAAACCCGACCGTGAGTGGTCTTTTTTCAGCTACATTTGGCAACGCAATCGAGTTGATTATCGCGATTCTGGCTTTGAACGCTGGCTTAATACAGGTCGTCCAAGCATCAATTATCGGCAGTATTATTGGCAATATTTTACTACTGGTCGGAGTCAGTATTTTTGCTGGAGGTCTTCGCTATAAGAATCAACGATTCAATAATCAGACCATCGCGGTATCTTCCACGATGTTGATTATCGTCGTTGCAGGGCTAGCAATCCCGAGTGTTTATGATATGCTAACACCGGAAAACCCGCAGATTACTATTCTCAGCAGTGCCGTTGCTGTTGTCATGGCTCTTATCTATATCGCTGGGCTGGTCTTTTCTTTACGAACCCATAAGGATCTCTTTGACGCAAGCGATGAGATAAAAGCAACCCAAGAACGACCGACCATGAGCCGTCGTCTGGCTGCGATAATTCTTCTCCTAACGATTATTGTCGTTACCTTTGAATCTCAGATCCTTGTCGGGACCATTGAACATGCAGCCAAAGCGATTGGTCTGTCACAGATGTTTATCGGACTTGTAGTCATTGCGATTATTACAAATATCGCAGAGATATCAACCGCTGTTCATTTTTCCCTGAAAAATAAGCTTGACGTCTCTATCGAGATTGGACTAAGCAGCGCCATACAGATAGCACTATTCGTTGTCCCTATCCTAATGATGGTGAGTCAGGTATTTAATTTTGGTTTCACGCTTGTGTTTACACCCTTTGAAATCCTTGCGGTAATCCTAGCTGTCCTAATTGTGAACTATCTTTCTGCTGATGGAAGATGCAACTGGTTAGAAGGAGCACAATTAATCAGCGTATATTCTATCATCGCGATTGCGTTCTTTTTCGTTATATGAAAAGGAGTGTGAGATCTACCATTCTTCTTGGAAAGTCTGTTCGACGTTTTTGAGTAATTGAGGGGCAGAAAATGAGATATTCATTGGTGTGAGCGAGATTTTTCCTTGACTTAACGCTTTCAGATCAGATCTTTCCTCTATGTCTTTAAATTGTATCGGAGGTGTCCGATGAACATACTTGTATCCAGTTTTATGGAATAGTCTCCCATATCGAGTGCTAAAAAGTGATGTGATTTCGAGAGGAGTTGTAACCGTAGCTTCAAAAGGGATGTTTAATGAAAAAAGATCAGCATCACGGAACGCTTTATTCATGATGATGGTGGTTACTTTTGTGGTAATTTTCGCAGCATTATCAAAGAGTGTAGTGTTCTTTGGTGTGTAAAAATCTGTTTTTTTATCACGGATCGCGACAGGAATGGAAAGCGATGATGCCAGGGATCGCACTCCATCGATAGATCCTTCAATTGCTGCTCCGATTGTCCCCGAACTCAGCGTCCTTGCTTTTCCAATGTTCAATCCGATATTTATCCCTGAGATAATCATTTTTGGTCGGTGAGGCACAATATCGTATAACCCTATTTGTACACAATCTGCAGGAGTCCCGTTTAAAAGGAACATTTCGACACCATCATAGGTGACTTTCTTTATTTTTAGCTCCTTTTTTGTGGTGATTGCTTTACCAATCCAGCTTCGTCCACGGTCTGGGACAACAGCGGTTACCGTAAACTGCTTTGAAAGTTCCTTTATCAACGTCACAAAGCCAACTGATTTGTAGCCATCATCGTTTGTCACAAGGAGGTCCGTCATCGGCAACGGAAAAAGCAGACGCTTAATGAATCTTTCCGGTGGAAACGGTCTTTGTTGTACATTTATATAGGAGCATTCTATGGGAGACTAAAGTATGATAACTAAGACGGAAAAAGATCTGGATATCATCCTTATCACGGGGGAATATTATGATGATCACCCGCTCTCACCGGTAGGCGTTATCGCAAAGGTACTCGATGCGAAAGGATATCGGGTAGGTATCATCGAAAAACCAGAGATGCAGGAACACTACACAAAGTTAGGAACTCCTCGTCTTTGTTTTGGTGTGACTTCTGGGTCCATTGATAGTATGGTTCATAACTATACACCTTTGAAACGAAAACGCATTGAAGATAAATACAGTGATGCGACAAAACTACCGGACCGTGCTGTGATCTATTATTGTAATAAACTGAAGCAATATTTTAAATCCAGTGTCATTGTGATTGGTGGCATTGAGGCATCTTTACGACGTTTCGCTCATTATGATTATTGGGATAATGCATTACGACGCAGTATCTTGCTTGATTCGCGAGCAAATATCCTGGTCTATGGGAATGGGGAGAAACAGATTCTTGAGATTGCTGAGAAGCTACAACAGGGGGCCGAGTTAAGTGGAATCCAAGGGACCTGTATCCTTAGGAAAGAGCTTGACACGACCTTTGTGATCCTTCCCTCGTTTAAGGAGGTTACAGAGGATAAACAGAAATTCTGTGCGATGCAGATGATATTTTCAAATGATAAAAACCTCGCACAGGAATATACGAACAGTTATGTGGTGCAGTACAAATATCCAGAATATACAACGAGAGATCTGGATTGGATTTATTCATTAGGTTACTCAAGGAAATTGCACCCAAAATCCTTATTGAAAATGGGGAAGTTTTCAGTTGTAACACATAGGGGCTGTATCGGTGCTTGTAATTTTTGTTCCCTTTCGCTCCATCAGGGGAATCGTATTATTTCACGGTCTGAGAAAAACATCCTTGAAGAAATCAGACGTTTAACTACTTACCCTGGGTTTAAAGGATATATCGATGATTTGGTAGGCCCCTCTTCAAACATGTACGCCATGGTCTGTACTCGTCCACAAACGACAACATCGTGTTCAGACTCCTGCCTCCATTGTTCGCAATTAGATAAGACTCATCGGCACCTCATTTCATTGTTACAGAAGGCGCGGCAGATCCAAGGAGTCAAAAAAATTTTCATCCGCAGCGGCATCCGCTACGACCTTGCCCTGGAAAGCCGAGAATACATCAAAGAGATCTCTAATCACCATATCTCCGGTTGTCTGAAGATCGCCCCTGAGCATTTTTCAAACAATGTCGTCAGTTTAATGGGAAAAGATAACAAGAGATTCGATGAGTTTTTGTCGTACTTTACTGCGATCAATCAACGAAAAAAACAGGGGTTGCGATACTATTTTATGATAGGCCATCCTGGTGATACGCTCAGCGAGGTAAACTTCCTACATGACATCATCAAAAAAAGGCATCTGGAGAATATTGAACAGTTCCAATTATTTACCCCAACCCCGATGACGATGTCGACTTGTATGTACTGGACGGGAATCAATCCGTTCACTGGGCGGAAAATCAATGTGGTGTATGATTATCATACCAAGAAAAAGTTGAAAAGAATCATGCTGAATCTTCCATTGAAGAAATCAGCAGCAGAAGAAGATTAAGCAATCTCTGATATCTTTCTTTTTTAACCCTTATTTTTCATCTTCTGTGCGATATCCTTCTCAAGGCATTCTTTACAGCGTTCTTTATCACTTGGTCGCTGTTCACTGATTTCCCAATCAGGATTAGTTCGTACATAGACCGGGACTGCTTTACAATGAAGATGCCAATGATAAAAACTGCCGTTTTTCTTCCAATAGTACGACATTCTCTTTTCCTCCTTTCCTATTTATGGTATTATTTTTCTGTATTTAACTTTTTTTTCTTATATAATCTATGAGTTAATATACATCGCATACGATATGGTGTCTGATGAGGTGAGAATCCATGGATCAAAAACAGGTGTTGGAGCGTTGGTTAAGACAATTGAAGAAAAACGAGATTAGCCCTGATGCGGTTGGTCTTGGTCCTGATAAGGAAAAAGCATTGCGGTTTATCCGAGAAGAACTTGAAAAGATAGAGGCGATGGAGAAAAAGCAGACTCCATCCACTCAATAGAAACGTATGTTATTCGTACCGGAGGGCGACTACAGGGTCCATCTTTGCTGCTTTCCGTGCTGGTAGTACTCCTGCGGCGATACCGATTAAGATTCCGACAACGCTTGCAATGAGGAACCATTCTGGGGCATAGGATAACTGAATAGAGCCGGTGCTAAATGCTCCCCCAAGATTTTGTATGCTATTGTTTAAGAGATCAACGACAAACCAGCTTCCGCTCGCGCCAAGGATACATCCAGCAAGACCCCCTAAGAGCCCGATAACCATGGATTGATACAAGAACAACTGCAGGATATCACGTCGTTTTGCCCCTACCGCCATCATCGTTCCAATTTCCCTAGTTCTTTCAGTGACGGTCGCAAACATGATATTTGCTATCCCCACTCCGCCGATGAGAAGGGAAATCAATGCGATCGCGGTGATATACGTTCTGATGACGCTCATGATTTTATCGACGCGATCAAGGATGTACTGCTGGGTGATGACGACAAAATCAGAGTTCTCATCTTTATACTGACTCGCATCAGATCCAGCGCCATCAAAGTAATTTAATATTTCATTTTGTGCTTCCTGAACTTGTTTTGTATCTTTTGCTTCAGCAAGGAGGATCGTGTAAGCGACCACCCGTTTTAAGATGGAACCGGCATTTGACCCAAAATAACTTGAATAATATGGTTTAGCGGGACAGATGATCCCTGGTGTGGAAAGGGTGTTAAACATACTATAACTCGAACTTTGCTTTAGAATTCCGACTATTTTCGCATCAAGGGTTTTTCCATCGACTCGACGAAGGTAAATCGTATCACCGACTTTCAATGGTTTATCTTGACCAAATGTCTCAACGACATTTTTGCTAATCACAATTTCATTTTTTCCTTCTTGGAACATGGTTCCTTCTTCTAGTTCCATGTTAAGAATCTCGAGAATCGCTTCAGTACTTGCGTACATTGTTTCTCCGGGTCTGGATTCCCATTTGAGAAATCCGTCTCGTTTTAAGATTTTATTAACGGGAACAATGCCAATTGGTGCTACTGTTTTTATCGATGGTAGACGCTGGATGTTTTCTACATCGTTGGTTGTGAATACGACAGACCGGATCGATAACTGTGGGACATCCCCGCCAGTGCCTAATCCTATAACCATCCCAGTGGGATTGAAAAGATTCCATTGTTCTGCAATAAAAGTACTGACGGAGTTACCGGCGGTTGTGACCATGATGACTGATGCAACACCGATGATGACTCCGATGAGCGTGAGAAACGTCCGTATCTTATAGGACTTCATGGTGTCAAGAGCCATGGAAAAGATATCTCGTATCATGTTTCCTCAGTTACCTCTCCATCGAGCATGTTGACTACTCGATTCGCAAATCGTTTCAGAGCGATGGCATGGGTGACGAGTAAAATGGTTTTCCCTTCTCTGTTTAATGCAACGAGTAGTTCCATGATCTGCTCGCCGGTCTTCGTGTCAAGGTTTCCTGTTGGTTCGTCAGCAAGAATGATTGCGGGATTGTTGACGAGAGCTCTTGCGATTGCTATTCGTTGTTGTTGCCCACCTGATAGCTCAGAGGGACGATGAGTCGCCCAGTTGGTCAGTCCGACTTTTGCAAGCAGTTCGAAGGCACGATGATCTCTATCCGCCTTGGTTCCTCCAAGAAAAACCACGGGTAATGCAACATTTTTTACTGCGTTCATTGACGGCATGAGGTTGAATTTTTGAAAAATGAAACCGATTTTTCGTCCTCTAATGACTGCGAGTTGATTATCATTTACGGTGGATATATTTTCGCCATCGATGATGATCGTGCCTGATGTCGGACGGTCTAGGCACCCGATAATGTTCATAAGCGTGCTTTTTCCTGAGCCCGAGGGTCCCATGATGGCAACAAAATCACCTTTCCGGATTCTCAAATCCACATTGTTTAATGCTTTGAAATCTGTTTTTCCTGTTTTGTAGATTTTTGTTAGTGAATCGATATCAATAACGTATTCTGCCATTCTTTGTTCCTCAAAGAACTAGGATATACTGATTGGTTATTTTTTTGGAATCTGATTTTGAACAAGTGTTTTTATTCGGTGTGCGACTACAAAGGATTTTGCGATAAATTCTATCTCAGTTGCTTCCTCAGGGGTTGATACTTGACCAACGATGAACATGTTTTCTTGCTCCTCGCTATCTGTTTTCTGTGTTTTATTTAAAACCTCTTGTTGTACAATTCTTACCGAACGTCTTTACGATTCTTTCCTGAAAAGCTTTTCGGTGGTGCCTCTTCTTTTATTATTTGATTCATAAAAGCTGTTTTTTCCTTTATTGTTGACTAATATTGTTACGAAAACATTTAAATGCTGAAGGTGTATAACAAAGAATTGGAGGACGTATAAAATGAGAAAAACCCTAATTGGCGGTAGTCTGTTGGCTGTATTGCTTTTACTGATGTTGCCAGCAGTGGCCGCAGAACAGGCTAAAATTGCGCAATCTGCACCAAATATTCTTAATGCTGAGACAACCTATCTTGAAGCACTTCAACAGAAGTTCATGGACGATCCATCGCCACAGATCATTTTTATTACCTTGGCAATTCTGTTGTTAAAGCTCTTACGGTGGGGAGTTGTGATAGTCGGTGGCATTATTCTTTTGATGCTTCTTGGCATTATCAAAAAACCGAATAACAACACAAGTGCAGTCCTGTAATTATTCAGATTTCATTGCTTTTTTTCAAGATGTTGGTTACCTGTGAGTCTAGATCGTGGTAGTTTATAAAGTATCCTTGCGATTTGATTGAAGAGATTTTTTTCGGCGGTGGTAACATTTTTCTTCAATTAGTATGATATGATGGTATACTTTCGGTGACCCTTTAGAAAACCTTGAATATGGGCGAGTGCTTGTCGGAGAGCTGACCGATAACAAATATGACCAAATTGCATCAATAGAATGTATATGTTTGTATATATAATCACTATTTTCAAAGGGGGTTTTAAGTGAAAAACATCATCATCAAAGGCGCACGAGAACACAACCTAAAAAACATCAACATAGAACTCCCCAGAGACAAACTCATCGTCATCACAGGGATATCTGGCTCGGGGAAATCCACCCTTGCATTTGACACGCTATATGCAGAAGGACAGCGACGCTACGTCGAATCACTCTCCGCCTACGCACGCCAGTTCTTAGGTCTGATGAAAAAACCAGACGTCGATAGCATCGAAGGACTTTCCCCCGCAATCTCCATTGAACAAAAAACAACAAGCAAGAATCCGCGCAGTACCGTCGGAACCATCACAGAAATCTACGATTACCTTCGCTTACTCTTCGCACGTATCGGTATTCCCTACTGTCCCACACATAACATTAAAATCGAGTCACAATCACCACAGAAAATCTCAGGAAGGATCGCAGCAGAGTTGAAAGGAACCATCACCATTCTCTCACCAGTCATCCGCCAGAAAAAAGGAACCTATGAACAACTATTCAAAGATCTGAACAAGGAAGGATACACCAGGATTCGCGTCAACAAAACCATCTATCGGACTGATGAGAAAATCATCCTTGAGCGCTACAAGAAACAGGATATCGACATTGTAATAGACCGTGTCGAAACATCCGACACCACCCGCCTGGCAGAAGCCTGCGAACAAGCGTTACAGAAAACAGACGGACTGCTCATCGCCTTAGATACTCACGGCCATGAGCATATCTACTCATCAACCATGGCTTGTCCCATCTGCGGCGCCATCTTCGAAGAGCTCCAACCACGCATGTTTTCCTTTAATAGCCCCTTCGGCGCTTGCGAAACATGCCATGGGCTCGGTATTAAAATGGAATTTGACCCCGACCTCATTATCCCAAACAAAGAACTCAGCATCGCCGATGGTGCAATCGCTTTATACAAGACAATCCGGGACAGCTGGAGAAACAACTATCTCGGAGCTGTGGCAAAACATTATGGGTTTGATATCTTCACTGCGATAAAAAATCTCAACGAACGACAGTACCATGCGATCATGTACGGATCATCTGACCCCATCCGTTTTAACTTTGTCATGAAAAACGGCGATGCACACTACTCCCATATCGGAACCTGGGAAGGACTGATCCCTCAATCAGAACGCCTCTACAAACAGACCGAATCGGAATACCGCAGACAAGACATGGAACGATTCATGCGTATCAGCCCCTGTCCCACCTGTCAAGGGAAACGATTAAAACACAAAATTCTCTCCGTCAAAATCGCTCAGAAATCCATTATCGACATCACGGATATGTCCATTAAAAAATCATTGCAATTCTTTGAAACACTCAAACTAACAAAAAAACAAGAAGAGATCGCACACCTCATCTTAAAAGAAATCCTCGCACGCCTAAAATTCTTAGACAATGTAGGATTGAATTATCTCACACTTTCGCGAAACGCAGGGACCCTCTCCGGTGGAGAAGCCCAACGGATACGGCTCGCGACACAAATCGGATCAAACCTCATGGGCGTCCTCTACATCCTTGATGAACCCTCAGTCGGGTTGCATCAGCGGGATAATAAGAAACTCATTCAGACATTGCAACGGTTACGCGACCTGGGAAATACCCTTATCGTCGTTGAACATGATGAAGAAACCATCCGTCATGCAGACTATGTCGTCGACATGGGCCCCGGGGCTGGGATTCACGGCGGAAAAGTCATCGCCCATGGCACACCACGCCAGATCGAACAAAACCCTCGCTCACTAACCGGGCAGTATCTTTCTGGAAAACAAGCGATACTGGTTCCAGAGACAAGGCGACAGACCGAAAAAAACATCCATATCAAAGGATGTAAAGAAAACAACCTCAAAAACATCGATGTGAGCATCCCCGTCGGAGTCTTCACTGTCATCACCGGGGTTTCCGGAAGTGGAAAATCAACGCTGATATATGAAATCCTCTACAAAGGTCTAATGAAAAAACTCCATGAATCACGAGACCCCCCGGGAAAACACGATGAAATAGCGTTTGATTCGGAGATCGACAAAGTCATCGTCATCGACCAAAGCCCGATTGGGAAAACCCCACGTAGCAACCCAGCGACCTATACAAAAGTATTTGATGAAATTAGAAAAATTTTTACCATGACTCCTGAGGCGAAACTCCGAGGGTATCAAGCAGGCCGTTTTTCTTTTAATGTCCCTGGCGGACGATGCGAAACCTGCCAAGGAGACGGTCTCATAAAAATAGAGATGAACTTCCTCCCGGACATCTACGTGGAATGCGAAGAATGTAAAGGAAAACGCTACAACAAAGAAACCCTTGAGGTGCAGTACAAAGGAAAATCAATAGCGGATGTTCTAGCCATGAGTGTCGAAGAAGCATTGGACCTCTTTGGAAACATCCCATATATCCGAAAGAAACTCGAAACACTCTCACGAGTGGGATTAAGCTACATTAAACTAGGCCAGAGCTCCACGACACTGTCTGGAGGAGAAGCACAGCGGATAAAACTGACCCGGGAGTTATCAAAGAAAAGCACAGGAAGTACGCTATATCTACTTGATGAGCCGACCACCGGGTTGCATTTCCATGACGTCAAGAAACTCATCGATGTCCTCAACAGTCTGGTGAACATGGGAAACACAATTGTCGTAATTGAGCATAACATAGAAGTGATAAAATGCGCAGATCACATCATTGATCTTGGTCCAGAGGGTGGTGATCTTGGGGGCGAAATCGTTGCAAATGGAACACCAGAAGATGTTGCGAACAACAAAAACAGTTACACCGGTCAAATCCTTCGACCATTGTTCCACAGGAAGAAACAATGATTGACCTTTGCAATTTGCCTCCGAACCCTGGATGCTATCTCTTTCGAAATACCCAGAAAAAGATCATCTACGTCGGAAAAGCAAAAAACCTGCGAAAACGGGTGAAAAGTTACTTTCAGAAAAAAGAAACGGACCCAAAGACACACAGTCTTATCAATACCCTTAACTCCGTGGAATTTTTTGTCACAGACACTGAAGTTGAAGCATTGATTCTGGAAAACACGCTCATAAAAAAACATCAACCGAAATACAATATCAATCTAAAAGATGCAAAAACCTATGCGTTTATCGAGCTTACCGCTGAGGCGTTCCCACGGCTTCTCATCGCACGGCAAAAACAGGGGAATGGAAAATATTTCGGCCCGTTCGTCTCAGCTCTTGAACGCGACCATGTGCTGCAGTTCCTCAACCGAACGTTTGCGTTGCGGACCTGCAGAAAGTTACCCAAAAAAGCCTGCCTACGGTATCATCTGCAGCTCTGCGCAGCCCCTTGCATCGGAGTAATATCACAAGAAGAATATGACAAGAAGATACGAAACGTCCGTCTGATCCTTTCAGGGAAATCACAAGAGCTTCTCAAAAAATTACAACAAGAAATGATCAAAAAATCCCAGTCGTTCGAGTATGAGAACGCGTTGATTTGTCGAAATCAAATCACCGCGATACGACACCTCCAGGAACATCAGAAGATGCAACGGCAACATACCTATGACGAAGACATCATCAACTACTCTGTCAAGGATGGGATCGTCTATCTGATGTTATTTAACATCTACAAGGGAACCTTGTCGACAAAAAACGAGTTTGTCTTTGGTTTCACCCCAGATTTCTTAGAAGAATTCATCGTGCAGTATTACTCGGAAAACCCCATACCTTCTGAAATCATCCTTTCTCAGAAACCCTCTGATTCTCTTGCAACGTTTCTCTCGCAGAAACGTAAGAAAAAAACACGGATCATCGTTCCGAAGAAAGGAGCAAAAAAACAGCTGCTTGATCTCGTGGCAAAAAATATCGAGATAACATTCTTCGGGGACCTCTCAAAAGTCGAGGCACTTCAACACCAGTTGAACCTTTCGGAACCGCCTCAGATCATCGAATGTTTCGATATTTCCCATCTGTCTGGGACTGCCATGGTTGGTTCCATGGTCCAATACCGGAATGGAAAACCAGATAAAACCAATTATCGGAGATTCCGTATTCGAACCGTGGAGCATGTCGATGATGTTGCAGCGATTGCCGAAGTCGTACGACGACGCTATCAAAGGCTGCAGTTAGAACATGCACCGTTCCCACAATTGATCATCATCGATGGAGGTGTTGGTCAGATGAACAGTGCTGTCCGTGAGCTTGAACATATCGGGGTTAAAACCCCCTTGATTTCTATCGCAAAGCACTTTGAGGAAATCTATCTTCCTGGGCAATCACAACCGCTCCGACTTGGGAAAAAAGAAAAAGCTTTGTTGTTTATCAGAGAGATCCGTGATGAAGCG